>JAHRWJ010000161.1 GCA_019090185.1 Immundisolibacteraceae bacterium | reverse complement strand
TTACTTATCCCCTGATAGCGCGCGCCCAAAGTCGGTGATTTTTCGGGTCAGTGCAGCGCGCTGTTTGAGCGTAGCGAGTTCGCGCAAACCCGAAAAATCACCGCCTTTGGGGGATGAGAGCGCTATTGGGGTGTCCTTTTCTTTGGTTCGTTTCTTTTGGGCAAGCAAAAGAAATGAACAATCTCTCAGCATGAATTCTGAGCTTAAAGGCGATTATCCCCTTTGTTGAAAACATCCTCACTTGGACAGGCGATAACAATCGGCCATGTTAGGTGGGCTAACTCAGTGCCATTCCGCCCTGCCCGCCTGCTCAGCAGCGGTTGGCTCTGAGCAGTGAGTTTCAAATTTCAACATTGCCCCGCTCAAAACAACTCAATATCGCCGCTGACCGGTGCCACGTTGATTTCGTCGTGGTAGCTATTTTCACGGACGTACAAGGTGTCGTTGGCGGTTTTCTTCAGGTGTTTGCAGCGCACAATGCCGGTTTTGGGGTGGTAATAAACTTTGCGGGGTAACTTGCCGCCAACATCCTCACCGATGAGCTTGATGCTCTCCTCTTCGATATATTCACGCACGAAGGTGATGTTGCGTTTACCAACGTCGGTCATGCCGGCAATAACCTGGCCGCCACCGAGTATTTTTACTTCTAACTGCCCGCGAAGTCCGCCGTGGGTGAGAATGCTGTTGATCAGGTGCTCCATGGCCACGTTGCCGTAGCGAGTTGCCGCGGATGGATCACCCGGATGGACGCTGAGACTGGCTTTATCGCCGTCGGGAAGCATGAAATGGTTCATGCCACCGACCCCAGTGACTGTGTCACGGATGCAGGCAGAGACACAGGAGCCGAGCACGGTGACGATCATCTGGTTACCCTGGGTAACGTAGTATTCGCCTGGCTGAATTTTTGCGGCCACGCGCTCGCTATGAGTATCCCAGTAGCGATTGACATGTTCGAAGCCGGGTAATACTTCGTTGCGCTCGTCCATGGATAGTGGTCGGCGGTGGCGGTTGCTATCAAAGTTGCCGGAAATCTGGTTTACATCTTTATCAGAAAAGTGCTGGCGGCGTTTGTGTTCAGAGATTGCCACGGTTAGGAAATCCGCCGGTAAACCGTATGGCCGAGGTTTTCAAATCGGTCGCTGGTTTTAAACAGATTCTCAGAGTGGCCAATTAGCAGGTAGCCGCCCGGCTGGAGAATATCGGCGTAGCGATCAAATAATTTGCGCTGCGTTGGTTTATCGAAATAGATCACCACGTTGCGGCAAAACAGGACATCGAAGGGTCCAGCCATTGGCCACTCGTGGAACAGGTTAAGCTGTTTGAAAGTGATCATGTCGCGCAGAGCTTGATTGGTTTGAATATGGTCTGGCCCGGCCTTATCGAACCAGCGTTCTTTGCGGCGGTTGTCGATACCTTCGATTCTGGCGTTGGTGTAGATGCCGGCGCTGGCATGACTTATCACGTTACTATCCAGGTCGGTAGCGAGAATTTTCACATCGCCCCAGCCTTTGGGCACCGACTCCTGTAACGTCATTGCAAGGGAATAGGGTTCCTCACCGGTAGAGCAGCCAGCAGACCAAATGCGTAAACGGCGGTCGCGGCGGTGGCGTTCGAGCATTTCTGGCACGATCTCATCCGCCAGGGTTTTAAAGTGGTGATCCTCACGGAAAAATGCGGTCAGGTTGGTGGTGATTGCGTTGGTGAGTTCGATCAGTTCCTGTTCGCCGGAGTTTTTTAGATAGGTTCGGTAATCGGTAAAATTTTCCAGTTTTAAGGCACGTAACCGTTTGGTAAGGCGGCCATAAACCATGTTGAACTTGCTATCACCCAGGTTGATACCGGTGTTAGCTTTGATCAGCACGCGTAATTCATGGAAATCTTTTTCGGTAAAGTGAAATTCTCTGTCTTTGGTATGCTCTTGTTGAAGCATTTGCATCCTGCATTCCAATATGAGTTCGTCAGGCGTGCTCGTGTGGCGAGACACTCCAGGGGGCTCTGACTAACCCTGTTTGGGTGAGTCAGAGCCCCATTGATAGAGACGGATATTGTTAGACGTCAATCAAGTTTCTATCTAAAGCTTCCTGGCGTTAGAACTCTTTCCATTCGTCGTCTTCAACACTGTTTTTGCGGCCCGCTGCCGGTGCTAATCTGGTAGCAATAGCCGCCTTTTTGGCTGGTACCTCATCGTCGGTGCGGCGACCTCCGGCCTGGCTGGCGGTCATTGGCAGTGTGAAGAACTCCATCATTTCGGCCAGGTCAGAGGCCTGCTCTTCCATGGCTTCACTGGCGGCGGCAGACTCTTCGACCAGCGCGCCGTTTTGCTGGGTCATCTGATCCATCTGCCCGACAGCCTGGTTTATCTGCTCGACACCGAGTGCCTGCTCATTACTTGCTGAGGAGATCTCGGCAATGATGTCGACCACACTTTTTACCGAATCGACGATCTCCTCTAAAGTCGTACCGGATTTATTGACCAGCTCTGAGCCTTCCCTGACCCTTTCTCCGGATTCCTCTATCAGGCTTTTGATCTCCTTGGCGGCAGTGGCACTACGCTGTGCCAGATTGCGCACTTCGGTTGCGACTACCGCAAATCCACGTCCCTGCTCCCCGGCTCTGGCAGCTTCCACTGCTGCGTTCAAGGCCAGTAGATTGGTCTGGAAAGCGATCTCATCAATGACCGTGATGATGTCGGCGACTTTTTTGCTAGAGGAGCTAACTTCGGTCATTGCGACGATCGCCTGGGACACTACTTCACCGCCTTTGGCAGCCCGCTCACGGGCTTCTTCGGTAAGCTCATTGGCCTGTCGGGCGTTATCCGCATTGGCTTTCACCGTGCTGGTGAGCTCTTCCAGGCTAGCGGCGGTCTCTTCTAGTGAAGAAGCCTGGTTCTCGGTGCGTTTGCTCAGGTCGATATTGCCCTGGGCCAGCTCATTAGCGGAGGATTTGATTGAAGAGGAAGATTCGTTAATTTTGCCGACCATATCCACCAGGTTGGTAATCGAATTGTTCAGGCTGTCGCGTAGTTCTGAAAACTCGCCCTGGTAGTCACCATCCATCTGTACTCGTAGGTCGCCTTCCATCATCGCTGCAGCAGATTGTTTGGCAGACCTGATCGGTGCTACCACCGCATCCAGTAAATTATTAATGCCGGTGCTGAGTCGGTTCATAAAGCCGTTATAGCGGGTAGCGTCGATACGTTCGGACAAACTACCGGAGACAGCAGCCTCAATCAGAGTATCAATTTGGCGTTCACCATCCTTTTGCTGGGTGATATCTGACCACTCCAGGGTGGCGCCGATATGTTGGCCCTGATGATCGATCAGGGCGGTCACCACCAGCGCAAACTCCAGATTACCGACCTTAATCTCCGCCTTGTGGGGCAAATTATTGGAGTCTCCTAAAATCCGGCGTTGATGCTCCGGACTGGCATGAAAAATATCGATGCAGGCACCGACGATTTTCGCCGGGTCCAGGCCTGGATAGACCTTTCTCAGTTCGGCCAGGTTATCCGTAAGCAGGTTAACCGTGGCCGGGTTGGCGTAGGTGACGATTAGGTCCAGGTCGATCATCATCACCGCTGATTCAAGGCCGCTGATCGCCGACATCAACCGCGCTGATGCGAGTTCGCCGGCGCGACTGGCGGTCTGGTCAGACCACTCCAGGGCGTGGCCGACCTGGCTGCCGCTAGCATCCATAATTGAACTGACGTCGAGTTTAAAGGTCATCGGGCCGATTACGATGTCGGTTGAATAGGGCAGGTTTTTCGGGTCAGCCAGCAGTTGACGCTGATGGGCGGGGTTTTTATGGAAGACGTCGATGCAGGTGCCGATTATCTGACTCCAGTTGGTGCCGGGAAAGGCCGCGTTAAAGACATCGATATTCTCGGTCACCATGTTGACGGTGGCCTCGTTGGCGTAGGTGATAATGAAGTCATCATCGATGTGCATCATCGCCGTGGCGGAAGAGTCCACTGCACCTTGCAGCCGCCTGGCGTTGCTTTCACTGGCGCGGGCTGCTGTCTGGTCGGACCACTCCAGGGCGTGGCCGACCTGGCTGCCGCTGGCGTCGATGATCGAGCTGACGCTGAGGTTAAAGACCATCGGGCCGATTTCGATGTCGGTCGAGTAGGGCAGGTTTCTTGGATCAGCCAGCAGCTGGCGCTGATGGGCGGGGTTTTTGTGGAACACGTCGATGCAGGTGCCGAGTATCTGCCCCCAGTTGGTGCCGGGAAAAGCCGCGTTAAAGACATCGATATTCTCGGTCACCATGTTGACGGTGGCCTCATTGGCGTAGGTGATAATGAAATCATCATCGATGTGCATCATCGCCGTGGCGGAGTTGTTGGTGGCGCCGCGCAGGCGTAGCAGTTCTGCAGCATCGTTGGTGGGTGCATTCATGGTGGTTTCCTCTGAGTCATTATCGGTTTGTTCGGCAGGGCTGTAGCCCTCAAGCATGGTTGCGGCGACTAAATTCAGGGTGTCGGTCCAGGCCTTGGCAACGGTTTTAGTCCAGTGTTTGCCGGCAAATTCAGCGAGTACTTCAAGCAGCACTTCGGCGACCGCCGGATAGTGATCAGCGACCGCGCCGTAACCCTGGTGACGTTTGCCCATGTCGCGCAGAATCGGCAACAGTGCGTCCGGGTCTTGGTGATGGGCCACCAGGGCGCCAATGGCTTGCCAGAGTTTGTCGGCTTGCTGGTCGCGGGTGGTGCCTGAAAACAGGGGTTCAACGCCTGGATAGCGTTCAAACAGCAGATCATAAAAACGGTTGGTGACTTTGGTTCCCAGGGGTTTTAACAGCGCATAACTACTGTCGATGGGGTCGGCGGTGGCTTTTTTTGCGCTGCCCTTGCTGGCGGATTTAGGTGTTTTCGTGGCCATTTGTATTTCCCGTATGCTGCTCTGCGGTTGTGATCTTAGGGTGGGTTGATACAGTCGTTTTGGCGCTGAGTCGGTTGGCGCTACACCTTGGACGCAGCTACATAATTTCTGTCGATTAACCCTGCTTTGGGGTGATGTCGATAGCCCTTCCCTGGGTTATCGACAATGAAAATCACGCCGATGAAGGAGTGGTTTTCTGCATCTTGCCGCGCTGCGGTTAGGCAGTGGCGGTTCAGATGACGGCAGACTCCTTTGCCGTAGCGGTTGCTGTGGTGAGCAGCAAACACTCTGAAATGCTCCGGTATTGATGACGCTGGTGTTGCCTGTGGAGCCGAGACTCCGGTAGCGCAGCCGGTTTGGGGTGGGTTGGTCGTCTGTGAGCAGGAGACCAAACTTGATCTAACCAGTCCAAGCCAGAAACGCGCTGTGCGTTGACAATAACGACCGGCGTTAGGGTTGCTTTAGAGAAAGTTTGGAAATCTTGGCAGGGATTTGGCGGACCCGGTTTAACGCGGTGGAGGCAGGTTTTTTTACGGGCTTTAGAACTTGATAAGCTATTGAATATTAACCATTATGTTGGTCTGCAGGACCTGCATAAATCGGCAGGTTGGCATTTATCTGAATAGATATATTAATTGAATTTACAGCAGGGTTTACGGCAAAAAAATCAGTGTGGATAACGCCGAGTTTTTTGCTGGTTGCGATAAAGCTATGCTCTGTTGTCTGCAACCAGATTAACCAGGCATACCAACAAGCTAATGGCTACTTCAGATCTCCATAGCCGGGTCGGTAGCTACGTTGCCTGGGTCTGCTTTGAATTTGCCTAGCACCCAGAAAGCTGAACCGATCCAGAGCAGGTGAATGACCACGGTGGCATAACCCATGACTGGCAGCTCAAGGCCACCGGCAACGCTATAGAGATCCCAGGCGCCGTCGACGATTTCAGTGACGATGGCGACCCAGATCACGCCGATATAGCGTTCTGGGTGTTTTGACAGGGTACCGGCCCAAAGTAATACCACACCGATCGCAGCGAGCTGAATACCGACAATGAGCCAGGCGTCGAGCAGTAGTTGAAAGACGTTAGTGCCCTGGTGGAGTTCAACACCGGGGTACATCACTGGTAGTAAAGGCGCGAACATGGAGGGCCAGAGGGAGACCAGGTTTAGGATGTAGAAAATGCCCATCAGGCTCATCCAGATTCGCATTGCTTTCATTGATCTTTATCCCCGGGTTGGTGTGGCGGCTGGCCACGCCCTTATTGGCTGAATTGCAGAATGGTAATTACCTAAACGAATGTTAACCTTTTATCGAGCGCAGTTCCGAAACAATCGATAGTTCGCTGTCGCTGAGGCCGGTCTGCCAGACATCGATGGTTTCCGGGCTCATGGCCAGGCGTCTAGGTCGAAATTCTTCGTCTTCACCAAACTGGCGGGCACCGAAGCTCATTTCAGCAACCCCATCAGGGCCAAGAAAATAGAAGCCTACCGAACCTGAGGGGCCGTGGCGCAATAGATCGAGGGTGATTTCGTAACCGAGTTTGCGGACCCGGGCACGGGCACGCATAACATTGTCCAGGTCGGGTGGCTGGAAGCAGACGTGGTGGAGTCCCTGCTGCTGATCCGGCATTTTTCCCAGTCCCAGGCCGTGGTGCCAGCCGTTGCCGAAATGGGCAAAAAACATGGTTTCGCCAATCCAGTCGGAAATACGCATGCCGAGCATATGGGTATAAAACTCGCTGGCGTCGTTGAGATTGTCGACCGCTAGCACCGCATGCTGGATTTCCAGCAGGGTGACAGATGTGGGTTGCGGGGGTGTGGCCATAGAGACCATATCGGCATAAAGTTCTAGCGGATTACCGGCCGGATCGTTGAAACGCAGGTAGTGCAGCACCGCATCATCTTTAAGGCCGTTACCGCTTTCGACAGAGATGCCTGCGCTGGTCAGCGCGTGTTCGATAGCGGTGAGAATTTCCAGATTAGCGACTTCAATACCAACCCGAGCCAGCCCTGGTTCGCTGGCCTCTTGCAGCGATAGCCAGTGGTGCTGCATGCCGCCACGCAGGAACACCCGGTGTTCTCGGCGTTCGCTTATTTCCAGCTGAACTGCCTGGGTCCAGAACGCCAATGAGGCATCCATATCGGTGACATTGAGGGCCAAATAGCCCAATCTCTGTGCGCGTTGTTGTTGCCAGCTCATGCTCGCTCTCCCCTAATAGTGCGAGCTGGCAGACTAACTCAGCGGCTTATCAATGGAAAGCAATTCGTGTGGGCGGGGTCAGGTGAACGCTGGTTGGTAAACCGACCCTTGGCGCAGTCGTTGGCTCTACTGGTTAACATTCCTAATCGATCCAGGGTTCCTTGAGCGGTTTAAGCCATTTGTCGAGCATGATGGCGAGCCCATCAAACCGAAACGGTTTCGCCAGGTAGTCGTCCATACCCGCTTCAACACAGAGCCGGCGGTGTTGCAGATCGACGTTGGCGGTCAGGGCGATAATCAGGGTGGGCGGCGTTCCCTCGCGCTGTTCGCGAAAGCGTATTTGCCTTGTGGCGGCCAGGCCGTCGAGCACCGGCATCTGGCAATCCATCAGTACCAGGTCGAAATTTTGTTCTTCAAGCCGGTCTACCGCTTCCTGGCCATTAACAGCTATTGACACGGACATGTCCATTTTTTCGAGCATGCGGGTGGCGACTTTGCGATTGACCCGGTTGTCTTCTACCAGCAGTATCTTTGACGGTGGGGGTTTGACCTTTTCGGTTGATTTGGAACGATCGATCTGGGTGATTTTGAGCAAATCTTCCATGTAATTAAGCAGCATGGTGCTGTGAACCGGCTTATACATTTGCCTGAATTGCTCCGATAGACCTTCTAGGGGTTTACCAAATGGAGCGACTACCATGGTCGGCAGAACCGGGTTCTTAACCCAGGCGGCACCGAGTTTATCTTTTATCAGTGAGGCGTCGGTGATAACGATGTCAAAGGCAGATCCGTCGCCAATGAGATCGCGTAGGTTATGTTCCCAGATTGGGATATCGATCACTTGCATGCCAGTGCGCCGGCAGGTCACCGAAATGGAGTCACGCACGTTGACTGTTTCGCAAACCACCAGCGCCCGTTTACCCACCAATTCTGAATTGCCAAATGGCAATTGTTTAGTCGGGTGTAAGGGTATGGCGATACTGAAGGTTGATCCCTCACCGGGTGCGCTGGTGACCGATAGCTCGCCTTGCATGAGTGCGACCAGTTCTTTGGATATGGCTAATCCAAGCCCGGTACCACCAAATTCTCGGGTGGTGGAGTTGTCGGCCTGAGAGAAGGACTCGAAGATCGCTTCCTGTTTGTCGATCGGAATTCCCAGGCCGGTGTCGCTGATGTCGAAGCAGAGCATTGGCGGGTCTTCGTCATCGAGCAGGGAAACTCGGCAGCAGATCTCACCCTCTTTGGTGAACTTCATCGCATTGCTAAGAACGTTAGTTAATACCTGGCGTAGCCGGGTGGTGTCGCCGCTAATGTGGCTGGGTACATTATCTTCGAGAAGGCCACTGAGGTTGATGCCCTTGGCGGCAGCGCGCTCGCCGAACAGCGCAACCACATCTTCGGTGAGCTCTATCAGGTTGAAGGGTTCATCCTCGAGTAGCAGTTTGCCTGCTTCCATTTTAGAAAAGTCGAGGATGTCGTTAATGAGCGTCAGTAGTGCGTCGCTGGAATTTAAGGCGGTGCGTAGATAGCCGCGCTGCTCAATGGTTACCTCGGTGTCATCCATCAGCTGGAGCATGCCCATCACGCCGTTGAGTGGGGTGCGGATTTCGTGGCTCATGTTAGAGAGGAAGTCAGACTTGGCGACGGTGGCGTGTTCGGCGGCCTCACGCGCAGCGATCAGCTTGTCTTCGTATTGAACTCGCTCGGTTACATCCCGGCCGATGGCATGAACTTCGTCGCTGTTCTCTCGGCTAGCCAGGTTCCATTCCATCCACAGCCAGTGACCATCGGCATGTCTGAACTGGCGCATCAGGCCGGAAATTCCGCGAGCACTGTTTTTTAGTTGCTCAGGGATTGCCTCAAACCGTGATTCGAGCCGGTCTTTGGGTTGGAAATAACTCTTCAAGTTGCTGCCTATCAGCTCTTCGGGGCTGTAACCGAGAAGTTGCGAGCTGGCTGCGCTGGCTTCCAGGACTTCTCCATCGGAGCGGATCGTGGCGATCAGGTCGCGGGAGGTGTTGATGACCGACTGGGTTTTCTCATGAGCTAGCCGGATTTGTTCTTCCTGCTGCCGGCGCTCGGTCATGTCTCGGGCCACCGCATAGATGGATCTTTCTTCCGGCTGTATCACCACCGCCCATTCCACCCAAACCAGGTGGCCTTGTTTATGTCTAAAACGCCTAAGGACGTTGCTCATCGAGCCACCCGCAGCAGCGACGGCTTCGGCCAGGGATTCAACTTTTTCGGCGTCACCCTCAAAATCACTATTCTCGACAAAGTCAGAAAACCGTTGGCCAAGTAGCTCGTTAGGCTCATAGCCGAACATTCGTTTCGCTGCCGGGCTGACCTGCAGAAAGCGACCGCTGGCATCAATGGTGATGATCATGTCCAGAGAGATATCGACTATCTGTTGAGCCCGTTTGCGGGCTATGGTTTCGGCTTTATGGGCAACCATAATTTCGATTTCGCGTTTTTTGCGCTCCTGAATGTTACGACCGACCATAAACACACCATCGTCATCCAACAGGGTCAGGCTCCACTCCATCCAGATCCAGTGGCCGTCTCGGTGGCGCATCCGCCGTTCGGCGTCGACCAGCTTACCGCCTTGTTCACGCAGGAATTGTTTGGCTTCGATATTAGCGTCGCCGCTGCGCACCCGGTCGGGGGTGTACATGAGATCTTCCCAATGGCAAGCCATCCATTGTTCTTCGGTGTAGCCGAGCAGCGCGGTGACCGCTGGGCTGACCATGATGAAATTGCCGTCGGCGTCAATCATGGTGAGCAGATCTAAGGATAGATCGATGACTCGTTGTAATTCTTTGCTAGAAACTTCCGCAGCAGTTCGCTGCGCTGCTAACTGTGAGGTGCGCCGCTCAACTCTTTTTTCCAGGGTCTCGTGGGCCGAACTGAGCTGGTTATGTTGACTGACCAGTCGATCGACCATGGCGTTATAGGATTCGGTGAGCCTGCCCATTTCATCGTTAGCAAACACCACCGCATGGTGTGCGTGAGTGCCATCTTCAGCAAAATCGGCGGTGGTGCGTAACAGCTCGTCCATCGGTTTGTTGAAGGATTTTTTAAGCTGGTAGGTGGCCAAAAACACTAAAATGAGAATAACTAGAAAAACAGCCGAACTCGCTTCAAGCAGTCGATAGAGGTGATGTTGAAGCCGAGACAGGTCCCAGATTAGGTAGAGAGTAGCCACCCGATCATGGCCAAAAATTAACGGAGTTTCCAGTGCCAGCCAATCTCTGCCGTTGAGCATGGCCCAAATTTTTTTCTGATCCGAGCGCTTGGTATCGGCGATCAGCTTTTTGACATCCCACTCCAGACCATCATTGATATAGCGGATGATCTCTTCCCCTTGCGGGTCTACCAGGATTGCACCACGGATGTCTGCAAACAGGGCCAGGCTCTCGAAACGGGCTTCGAGAATGTCCATCTGCTTATAGGCGACTGTTCGTGAACTGTTAAGCGCAACAATCTCGGCCACCGCATGGGCATCATGAGTGCTGTTGTTCCAGAGCGTCTGGGCAGTGATTTGCAGCATGATGAGCCCCAGCCCGATGCTGCAGCCCAATGAGAGCACATATCCCAATAGGTTGATGCGGGTCCGTAGTGCGAGACCTTTGCGGGGCCTGGCTTTGGCGCTGGTGGCCAGGGCGGCTGATTTGGCGTCATTCGGTACGGGCGCATCTATGTCGTTAGCGGGCGGCTGCAATTTTTCAAGTAGATCGTTTAAAACAGGCGTCTCTTCTGTCGGCTCTTCGGGGGGCGCTGTGGGCTCTGTAGTGGCTGAGTTGCTGCTTGTGGTTGAGGAAGTGGGGGTTGGTTGTGACCCCTCACCGGCATCCACCGAAGCTGGTTCTATTGCTATTTGCGCAGATATTTCGGGCGCGTTGTCGGGTCCGTCGTCGAGCTGTGATCGAGACGCTAGCGAAGCTGAATGAATAGGGTTGGGTCCGGCCATTTAGCCTGTGTCGGCAAAATAGGTCGGATGTTGAGTTGTCGGAGAGCTAAAAGTGTTTTTGATCGATAGCTGATCGATTTTTAAATCACTAAAACTAATGCAAGATTTGGTTGGATCGATTTTTCATGAGAAAGACCAGCCTGATCGACTAAAACCATGGCCGGTCAGACCCGATAACGAGTTCAAAACTCGATATCAATAGCGGGTGGGTGTTTTCGGTTAACGTTTAGGCAGCCCCATCCAGTTGCTGATGTTATTGAGGTGAATAGCGGTAGAACCACCAAAAATGGGCAGCACAATCGCCTCGCGAACATAACGTTCGGCATCAAACTCTTTAACATAACCATAGGCACCCATAATGGTCTGGCACTCCAGGGCGAGCTCTTTGGCGGTTTCGGTGGCAAACATTTTGGTCATTGAGGTCTCGACCCCAGCGGCTTGGCCCTGCTGCAGCAAATTAGCTGCGTGATAGGTCATTAGCCGGGCGGCGTGCAGCTTGGTTTGCATGTCGGCGAGTTTGTGGCGGATGGATTGATAGGTGCAGATGGGCTTGCCGAACTGCTGGCGCTCCTGACTATATTCCCAGGCATCTTCAACCGCAGC
>JAHRWJ010000160.1 GCA_019090185.1 Immundisolibacteraceae bacterium | reverse complement strand
TTGTGAAACCGGTCTCCGGGCCAGCGCAGCAACTCCTGCTCGTTCAACAGTCCAAACCGGCCCAACATCGCCTTAACCAACAGGTTCTCGGTGCCGAAAATGCCTTTGCGTTCGCTGTAACAAAGATAAATAAATAGCTGATCACGGCTTACCGAGTTCAGTGCTATACCCATGAGTCCAGATTCATCGCGGGCATAAACCTGGGGCAGACTATCTAATTCGCGCATGCTGCCATCAGAACTAATCAGCTGTAGTCGACCAATCCGCTCACTAACAATGATGCCCCCGGCCGGGGTAAAGGCGATATCCCAGGGCACCTGCAGGCCACGGGCAACCACTTCCACCTGGACTTTGCTGCCATCATCCAGAGTGTAGACAGCAGGAAGTCGTTGAATTGCCGGGATCGCCGCAGAGCCGACGGAGATCAAACTTAGAACAATAGCCAGCCACCCACGAATTAACTCTGGCGGGCTACTCTTCATTAGCGACCCCATGCGGGACATGGCCGGCCGCCACATGTTCGGCAGCTGACTCAATATGACCCTGCTGATCATCGAAGAAAATATCGGCGCCAAAGGTTTTCAAAAACTCGCCTTTATTCATACCACCCAGAAACATCGCCTCATCAATCCGGATATTCCACGCCCTGAGTGTCCTAATCACCCGCTCATGGGTGGGTGCCGCTCGGGCGGTGACCAGTGCCGTACGAATCGGTGACTTATCGTCTGGATAGGCGGCCTGAATTCGCTGCAGCGCTGACAGAAAACGTTTAAACGGTCCACCTGATAATGGCTCATGGGCAGCGCCACTTTCACTATCTTTAAAAGCCTCGAGCCCGCCTTCGCGAAAAATTCGCTCGGCTTCATCAGAAAACAGCACCGCATCTCCGTCAAAGGCTATTCGCAGTTGCTCTCGCGCTTCACCCAATGATGGCGACGGAATAATCGCTGCAGCCGCATGGCCATCTGCGAGCGCCGCACGTACGTCTTCTGGCTCAGCAGACAGAAACAGATCGGCTTTAAACGGCGCTACATAGCGATAGGGGGACTCACCACTGGTAAAGGCAGCGCGGGTAATATCAATGCCGTGGGCCTGAATAGAATTAAACACCCGTAACCCGGTATCAGCGCTGTTCCTGGATAACAGAATCACCTCAACTTTTTGTTGCGCCGGATTGTCCTGGTTGAGTGCCAACAGCTTGCGCACCAGCGGGAACGCGACGCCCGGTTCAAGCAGGGTGTTTTCATTGGCAATCTGATATTCGCAGTAGGCAGCTTTACCCTGTTCAACAAATACCCGATGACTATCTTCGAGATCAAACAACGCCCGAGATGAAATCGCGATAATTAGGACTTCTGACATTGATCACCTCGGGGTTGGTGGCAGCTGACCGGGGGGAAAAACATTAGACTTTTGAACCTCCGACCTGATGGCGCCTGACTAGCCCAATCGCAATGGCGGACAACACCAATACCGAGCCAAAAACAGCGAAGTAGTCTGACATTTCCAGTGCACTAGCGACCAGTAAACCACCTACGATCGGTCCCAATATTGATCCCCAGCGACCAATCCCCAGTGCCCAGCCTACCCCGGTTGCTCGGCTATGGGTTGGGTACATCGAAGCAGCCAGAGAATTCATACCAATCTGCGCGCCAAATGTGAAGAAACCGGCCATGAAAATGCCAAGATAAACCAACTCCAGCTGGTCACTCACCTGACCCGTGGCAATAATAACCGCGGCCCCCAGCAGGAAAATAATTGGCAACATGACCTTACTGCCCAGCCGGCTGATCAACCCTGCCAAAATCAGTGGACCAATGGCACCACCGCCATTAAGCACCAGGGCGCCACGAACCGCCTGTTGAGGGTCATTGCTGATGGCAACAAACAGGGTGGGGGTCCAGCTGATCAAAAAATAGACCACAATCAAGTTGGTAAAAAACGCCAGCCAGAGTAACAAGGTATCTCGACCATAACTGGGCGCGAATAGCTGCTTGACCGGGCCCGCATCGCTCGCCGCCTGCTCAACCTGATACTGCTGATCCGCCGAATAAGTAACAGCCGGGTCAATCCGATTCAATATTCGAGCAACCTGATCATTATGACCGTTGCGCGCCGCCAGAAAGCGAATCGATTCGGGCATCGCAACCGCCAGCAACAGCGCAGCCAGCAGCGGTAAGAGACCACCGACGACATACACAGACTGCCAGCCCCAGGTAGGTATTAACCATCCCGCGATCAAACTGCCGACAATGCCGCCGATCGGAATACCAAGGAAGATGATACTAATGGCCATGTTCCTCCAGCGCATATTTGCGTATTCAGACATTAGCGCTGTGGCATTGGGTAACGCGCCGCCTAACCCAAGGCCGGTTAGAAACCGTAAGATCAACAGTTCTGTATAGGTGCTGGCCCAGGCAGTGGCCAAGGTAAACAGACCGAAACCGACCAAACTGCCGATGATGGCTACTTTTCGACCGGCACGGTCACCGACTGGCCCAATCAGCAGCCCACCGATAGCCATCCCCATCAGACCCGCAGAAAACAGATTACCGAGGTTATGCTTCGGTATTCCCAGATCGACGGCGATGGTCGGTCCTGTAAACGCAATCACCTGTACGTCAAAACCATCCAGAATAATCACTAACGTACAAAACACCATCACCAACCATTGCAACAGGCCCATTTCGACCTGATCAATCACTTCCCCAACCTCGACAACGTTTGACACTATTCCCCCTTATTACCTACGTATAGGCCCGGTTTTATGATTATAAAAAAATTCAAAAAACCGCTCTTAAAAATCTAGTGGTGATGACTGATTCGGACATTTTTAAGCAAGCCACCGCCATCACAAAAACAGCCAGGGGTGGATGCTACTGGAACCACAGCATATTCGGGATAAAAATAATTTTGAATTATTTATCAAATGGTTATAAGATTTTTCTAATTTGTTCAATTAACGTTCCTTTGTAGGTCATTAATATGACGCCCAAAATGGCAAGCTCAAACGCCAGAACCGGCCAGTTGCGCGATGCGCGCTGCT
>JAHRWJ010000159.1 GCA_019090185.1 Immundisolibacteraceae bacterium | reverse complement strand
TAATGACGATCTCACCCTCTTCGCCAAACGGCATTTCATCATCGACATCCCCGCCCGGCGCAATCACTCGAACTTCGCTATTGAGCATGGGTTTACCGATACTCTGAATTTTCTCTTCCCGGCGCAGATCATCGGGAAACATGACCGTTCCGGCCGAAGGACCGGTTTCGGTGGTGCCGTACGCATTGATCACGTTATCGCAGATACGCTCGCGGATTTCCCGTAGCGTCGCCGTGTCCATCACCTCACCGGCAAAACCGGCCAGGGTGATGCTGCTGAGGTCATAATCCTCTACCGGAAGACGCAGCAACATGCGCCACATGGTCGGCACCAACAACACCAGTGTGGCCTTCTCTTCGGCCATTTTCTGCAGATAAGCCAGTGGATCCCAATGATCCATAAACACCATTTTGGTACCGACATTAAGGGCCGGTAACGCCAGGTTGTACCAGCCCATAAATGAAGTGGTAAACAGGTGAACAATGGTCGAACTAGGCCCAAGCTGAAACGGATAAACCGCGCCACGCGCACCTTCAATCAAGCCCCGATGGCTGTGCATTACCCCTTTGGGAACACCGGTAGTGCCCGAGGTGAGCACAATAGCGGCGGTATCGTTGGCCAGAATCGGCATCGGTTCGAAATCGAGTGGATAGCGATGTAAATCATCAGGAATACTGGGATCAGACACAGTTACCTGGTCGGGCGCACCACCGCGGGCACAGACATAACCGGTAATTTGCGGAATCATGCCGCGCAGCTCATTGGCGGTTTCAACCAGGGCTTCGTGATAAATCAGCGCCCTGGGCATCAGCCGTTCGAGTACTTTAGTCAGCACCGCGGCCTTTTCACGGGCATGCAAGGTGACCGGAATCGCTCCCAGTTCAATAATGCCAAACAGCGCTATTACATGGATTGATGAGGGCAGTGTCATCAAGGCCACCCGGTCACCCTTACGCACACCGATGCTGTGCAGCAGGGCCGCAGTACGCTCCACCTGCTCCAAGGTTTCCGTATAGGTATAACGGTTGTAGGGATCGACCAGCGCTTCGTTGTTACCGAAGTAACGGGCCGTTCTATGCAGCATTGACCGCAGGGTTATTTCTTCTAAATCAGACATTTAACTCCTCTCCTTAACCTTTTATGCCGTTATTTAATACAACTGAAAATCTATTTTTTTTAGTCTTTTGCAGAAATCGAGCGTTGATTAGTCGGCAAAAAATTCGCTCCGCCAGCGATTGTAGCCTACAAAATTTGACCACCCTAGGTTCAACCGCGACCACTCACCCAGACCCATAGTAATGTCAGATTCAGCGTTGTCGGCTCGAATTAAATGGGTTGAGCAAAAATCAAAATAGCGGCAGCATAGCCGCGCCTGATAACAATCCGCAAAGGGGCTTCTGCAGGTGTCAATTTTTCAAATGAAAAGCAAGTCAAAAGAACTTGTTCATATAGAGGAGAGTAAGCAATGCCGGTTGAAGACCTTGAGAAAAAGGATCATTTTGGGTTCAGCGACGAAGAGCTAGCGTCACTGGAAACCGTCTACCGCGACGGCATCATGGATGGCAAAACCGTGCTGGTCTCTGGGGGAGGCACGGGTATTGGTAAAGCAATTGCCTTCTTGTTTGCCCGGCTCGGTGCCAACATCATGCTCTGCGGACGGCGCGAGCAGCCGCTGCTAGACACCATAAAACAGCTCAATGACCTGGGTGCAGAAGCAGACTTCATGGCGATGAGCATCCGTGAACCGGAAGCTGTTGAAACCCTAATCGCCGCAACCTGGGACCGTTTTGGCGGCCTCGATGTACTAATAAATAACGCCGGTGGGCAGTTTGCCAAGCCCGCGTTAGATCTCTCCCCCAAAGGCTGGAACGCGGTCATCGACACCAACCTCAATGGCACCTGGTACATGACCCAGGCCTGCGCCAAACAGTGGGTGGCTAACGACAAGCCCGGTTGTGTCATCAACATTATTCTTGATTACTACCGTGGCATGCCCACCATCGCCCACAGTTCTGCATCGCGGGCAGCCGTCGACAACCTGTCACGCACCCTGGCGGTGGAGTGGTCGCAATACAAAATCCGCGTCAACTCAGTGGCACCGGGCGCTATTGAAAGCAATGGCTTCAACCAGTACCCGAAACCTTTTTTAAAGGGCTTTTATAATTCGAATCCGATGCGTGAACTCGGTACCGTGCAGGACATTGCCGAAGGCTGTGTCTACCTGGCGGCCCCATCGGGCAAATTTATTACCGGTGAAACCCTGGTGATTGACGGTGGTGGGCAGCTCTGGGGCGAGACCTGGCTGACCGACCAACCAGAACATTTCAAGCCCATCTAACCAACAAAACCACAAGAAAACCAAAAATTCATTTGATATAGCCTGTTCTGGGATACAGAATGGCAGGGCACAAAAAAGCAGGTGACTAAGCATCACCGCATTAATTTTTGCAAAAACGGGAAATGGAGGTTTCTAAAATGAGTGAGGAATATCAAGGACTAATGATTTCTGCGGATGGCCATGTGGTCGAACCCGCGGATTTATGGACCAGTCGCATGCCGAAAAAATGGCGCGACAAAGCACCCCATATTGAGAACATCCCTGAGATGGGTGACTGCATGATCATCGATGGTCTAAAGCCTCGACCGATTGCTTTCGAAGGGCCAATGATCGAAATGAAAGCCCGCGGTGAAGAGATCCCTAAAATCTCTGACTTTCGTTACGACGATTGTCGCCCAGGCTCCTGGGATCCGGACGAACGTCTGAAAGACCAGGATATAGATGGCGTACTTGGCGAAGTGATCTACCCCGGAGTCGGACTGTTCATCTGGGATTCCGACGATGAAGAGATGCTTTATGAGGTCTGCAAAACCTACAACGACTGGTTAGCTGAATTCTCCAATGCCCACCCTGACCGCCTCAAGGGTGTCGCCATCCTGCCTACTCGAGGCCCGATTGAATGGGCGGTAGCAGAAGCTGAACGGGCCGAAAAATTGGGTCTTGGTAGCGTGATGTTGCCAGCCTGGTGCGATCACCGACCCTATAATCAACCCATTTGGGATGCTCTCTGGGCGCGCCTGGAAGAGATGAACATGCTCTGTAATTTCCATCTTGGTGGCGGTGTTTTCCCTTCCCATATTCGTGGACCTGGTGCTAGCGGCGTGTTGGTATGCGCCGGCAAGATGAACCTGAACGAGCCTATGCAGCTGGTGATCTGGGGCGGTGCGCCAGTTCGATTCCCAAAAATGCGTTGGTCAATTGTTGAAGGTGGTATTGGCTGGATCGCGGCCGCACTGGAACTGATGGACCATTGGTGGACAGATCATAAAGGCTGGATGCAACCACGACTGGAGCAAGAGCCGAGCGAATATTTTCGCGAAAACTTCTTCGCCACATTTGAAGATGATCGTGCCGGTGTGCTGACCCGCGAATTGATCGGGGTTGATACCTTAATGTGGGGCGCTGATTATCCCCATACCGAAGGCGTCTGGCCGTTTTCAAAAAAATCTATCGCCAAAAATTTTGCTGGTTGCCCAGATACAGACACCCATAAAATTGTTTGTGAAAATGCAGCTAAGCTCTATGGATTTGATCTGGATAAATTGCTCGCCAGCCGTGCGGCCTGATATTCGATCTAACCGATAAAGCGTTTTAACAAGGCCGGCATCATGCCGGCCTTTTTGTTTTTCCCTGGAGAGAGTTATTAATGCGATGAAACCAACGATCATTGATAACCAGCAAGTTAAAGAATTTTTCACCGCAGAAGGCTGCTTTATCACCGAACTGTCTAACAGTGATGCAGACCCAGAATGTTCTATCGCCCAGGCCAGAGTAGAACCGGGCGTGACCACCAGTTGGCACCGCTTAAAGGAGACAGTAGAACGTTACTGTATTATCCAGGGCGAGGGCTTACTAGAAATTGGTGATCTACCCGCTCGCCAGTTAACGGTTGGGGACACCGCCATCATTCCAGCCATGTGCCGTCAACGAATTACCAATAACGGCCAGCAGCCGCTGATTTTCCAGGCGATCTGCACACCCCGGTTTTTACCCTCAAACTATCAGGCGCTCTGAGCCAATCATCAGCGCAGACCAACCACAGAGATTTTTGTGACCGATACCAGCCCCAAAAGATCCATCCAGGACGCCATCGCCCAGGTGCGTCGCCTGCTGGCATATTTCCATCCTTACAAAGGCCACGTGATTATCGCCGCGGTGGCCCTGGTAATTGCAGCCAGCACCATGCTTGGGCTTGGCCAGGGGCTGCGCTGGATGGTCGACTC
>JAHRWJ010000019.1 GCA_019090185.1 Immundisolibacteraceae bacterium | reverse complement strand
GACCGTGATGTTTTTTAGGTTGTGGGTGCGAGCGCCACTGATCTTGATGTCGCGTAATTCTGAACTGCTCATGGTGGTATAGATGTCCCCGACATAATTGCCGACAAAAACGCTCACTATAAAACGGTAAGCACTGTTTTCGGAAAATGATTCAACAAAATAATCCACAGCCGGGTAGTTGCTGATATTGATCTTTATAAGTAGAGGCGACTGGGAGATAATGTTCGGCTCCCTGGTGAAATTGGGCCAACTCCCCCTGAGCTTTAAACGCTTTAAAGGATTTGCAGTCCCAAGTCTGGTCAGGCCACCTTTTCTTACCATCGATCACTTCAGAAACCGTTAATTTGAACCCTACCGAACGTCGAGCCACAGCAGCACTGTCCGCCATCTATGCCCTGAGAATGATCGGGCTGTTCATGCTGTTACCGGTACTATCGCTACACCTGCAGGGCTACGACAGTTCGCCAGCTCTGATTGGCATTGCTATTGGTATCTACGGCCTTAGCCAGGCGCTGCTGCAGATCCCGTTCGGCATGCTCTCGGATAGGATCGGCCGCAAGCCGGTGATTGTATTTGGATTGCTGCTATTTGCAGCCGGCAGCGTGCTGGCAGCTAATGCCGACAGCACCATGGAAATTATTGCTGGTCGAGCACTGCAGGGCAGCGGCGCGATTGCATCGTCGATTATGGCCCTGCTCGCCGATTTAACCCGCGAAGAGCAGCGCACTAAGGCGATGGCCACTATTGGCATGACCATCGGTGCATCCTTCATGCTGTCGCTAGCACTGGGCCCGTTATTAGCCAGTCTGATTGGCATTTCCGGTCTGTTCTGGCTGACCGCAGTGGCAGCATTAGTGATGATCGGTATTGTTCGCTTCTGGGTGCCTGAAGCGGAACGTCGCCATCACCGTGATGTTCAGCCGGTACCGGCTCAGTTCCTGCAGGTGATCAAGGATGGCCAACTGCTCCGGCTGGATATCAGCATCTTCGTTCTACATGCGGTGATGACCGCCAATTTTGTCGTGCTGCCACTTATCTTGCGAGATCAGCTCGGGCTCTCTGATGTACAACAGGGCATGCTCTACCTGGGGGTGTTAGTCGCCTCCATCCTGGTGATGTTTCCGCTGATTATCATTGCCGAGCGTCATCGCAAGATGAAGCCGGTATTTCTATTGTCGATCGGTCTGCTAGGGGTTGCCCAGCTTGGCCTCGGATTAATGCCGATTAACCTCTGGCTTGTCGGGCTGGCATTGTTGATCTTTTTTATTGGATTCAACGTGCTCGAAGCCAGTCTGCCATCGCTGATTTCCAAAGCGGCACCGATTACCAGTAAGGGCACTGCGCTTGGGGTTTACTCCACCGCCCAGTTTTTCGGTGCTTTCGTCGGTGGTGTTAGTGGTGGTCTGCTGATGGGTAAAGGCGGTGCCGAGTTACTGTTTCTGGTTAGCGTGGCTGTCATCGCGCTGTGGTGGCTGATCATGGCAACCATGACCCCACCGGCCCACCTACTGACGAGAATGGTGAATGTGGGTACTATTGACGAGCAGCAGGCTGGCGGATTGGCCGGCCGATTTTTACAACTGGCAGGGGTTGCCGAGGCTGAATATGTGGCGGAAGATGGCATTGCCTATTTAAAGGTCGACAGCCGCGAATTTAATCAGGAATCGCTACAAGCACTAGCACTACAGATAAGGGCGGGGGCCGCCGTTTAAGGCGTTCCTGAATCGGCAGCGTCGGGCTGCTTACGACCATTACTAACAGCGGGATAAAATCATGGCGCGAGGAATCAACAAAGTCATTCTGGTGGGTAACCTGGGTAAAGATCCAGAGATTCGTTATAGCGCCTCAGGCGCAGCGATTGCCAACATCACCATTGCCACCAGTGACAGCTGGAAAGACAAACAGACCGGCGAGAAGCAGGAACGCACCGAATGGCACCGGGTGGTGTTTTTCAACCGCCTGGCCGAAGTGGTCGGTGAATACCTGAAGAAAGGTTCTCAGGTTTATGTTGAGGGACGCCTGCAGACCCGTAAGTGGCAGGATAAAGAAGGCCAGGATCGGTACACCACTGAGATAGTCGCCAGCGAAATGCAAATGCTCGGCAGCCGTGGTGGCATGGGTGATAGCGGTGGCTATGATCAGAGCAACTATGGTCAATCTAGCGGCGGCGGTCGTCCAGCTCCGGCAGCCGCACCAGCGCCAGCGGCACCAGCCGCCCCACAGGGCAATAGTGGCGGTTTTGATAATTTCGACGACGACATACCGTTTTAAAGGGCAGCACCTATCCGCCGGTATTGGGGTAGGTGATAGTCGATAGCTGAACGTGTAAAAACCCGCCAATGGCGGGTTTTTTTATGGCTGGGTTGTTGCCCTATCCAGAGGCCAATGGATCTTGGCCTATTGAACTGGTTGACTATCCCAGCCGCCACCCAGCGCTTTATAGAGACGAATCAAGTTGATGGTCAGCTGACCACTACTCACTGCCAGTTGTTCCTGTGCCGACAGCGCTTCACGTTGGCTATCTAACACGGAGAGGTACTCACTGGCACCGGCATCATAACGGACGTTGGCAATGGTGTTAGCAGTTGTGGCTGCCTCCGCAGATATTTTCAACTGGCTGTTCTTTAGCTGCTCCTGGGCCAGCGCGGTGATGGCGTTCTCAACCTCTTCAAGGGCCTTAAGCAGGGTGCGTTGATAATCGATTAGGGCCTGTTCCTGTGCCACTGTCTGGGTTTCAAGTTGCTGACGAATACGGCCGCCGTTAAACAGGTTCCACTGCACCCCGGGAATGATGCCCAACACCAGGCTGTCGCTGCTGAGCAAGCTGGTTATCGATTCCAGACCAATCGTGCCGGTAAGATTGAATTGGGGATAGAGCTCTGCCCGAGTAACCCCAATTCGATAAGTTTCGGCAGCCAGGTGACGTTCCGCGCTGCGGATATCAGGACGATGGCGCAACACCTGGGCCGGCACACCGACCGCAACCCGAATATCAACCTCGGGGACTGGCTGAGGTTGATCGAGTTGGCTGTGCAGAGTGCCCGGCGCTAGCCCCAGTAGTAACGCCAGATGGTTTTTGGTGGCGTCAATTTGTTGATCAAACCCGGGTAGCTGTGCGGCCACATTACTGACCCCTGACCGGGCGCGAGCCAAATCAAGTTCGGTGGCGCTACCTGCCTGCTGTTTAGCCGCGATGATGGCCAATTGTTCTGATTGAGCGCCAAGATGTTGCTGGCTAATGGCACGTCGCGACTGCAGGCTGCGCAGATCGGTGTAGTTGAGCGCAACTTCTGCCAGCAGGCTGACCAGCAGATCGCGGCGACTCTCCTCGGCGCCTTCTAAGTCCGCCACCGCCGCCTCGACTTTGGCGCGGTTGCCGCCGAACAGGTCAAGCTCCCAGCTAGCATCAAAACTGGCGGAATAGAGGGTGGAGCTGTCCCGACCATTGCCGGTGTGGGCGGCAGAGCCATCGGCCAGCAGCGTCGGCAACAAACCAGATTGGGCAATTTTGCGCTGCCCGCGAGCCTGTTTAAGTTGCAGGGTGGCGCTGCGTAAGTCCAGGTTCGCGGTAGTGGCTCGCGTGATCAAGTCGTTAAGAATGGGATCGTTGAGCCGGGTCCACCACCGGCTAAGTTGCGCCGGGTCCAGGTCTGCCTGGCTAAGCCCGCCGAGATCGCCATGCCATTGGGTTTGTTGGGTCTGTGCAGGCGCCTGGTAAGGCTCCTGTACCGAGATGCAGCTGGTCACCAGCAGGTTGGTCAGCAGCAGCGATATGGTTAGCGATCGATTCATGGACACAATGAAACCTTACAGAAGGGTGTTGTTTGAATGCGGATTCAGGCTGGTGCCGGGTCGGCGAGCTTTGGGTCTGATCCCAAGCCAGCAAAAAACAGGCTATAAAGCACCGGCACGAAACCCAGAGTCAGCAGGGTGCCAACCGCAATGCCACAGATGATCACAATGGCCATGCCGTACCAGAACTCTCCACCGAACAGAGCCAGCGGGATCAGGCCGACCATGGTGGTGACCGTGGTCATCACAATCGGTCGTGCTCGGGCAACCGCAGCGTCAATAACCGACTGATTAACCCCGGCTCCGGTTGCCCGGTTTTGCTCAATGCGGTCGATCATCACAATACCGTTATTAATAATAATACCGGCCAGACTGAACAGACCGAGCATGGCGGTGAAGTCGAAATAGCCGTTGAATAGAAACAAGCCGTAATTAGCACCGATGATCACCAGCGGTATGGTGAGCAAAATAATCGCGGTGCGCCGGAATGAATTGAACTGCAGCACCAGCAGCGCCACGATAATAAATAGCGCATGGGGGGCGTATCTAAACAGGTCGGCGTTGTTGTCTTCAGCGCCTTTGATTTCGCCTTCTACCTGCAGGGTGTAACCGCTGGGCAGATCAATCAAATTGAGGGCCGGTTGCATGGCCTGGTAGAGTTTGACCGCGGTCATTTGGGGATGTTTGCCGGCGATGGTCAGCGCCCGCTGCTGATCAATGCGACGAATCTTGCTGGGTTCCACCTCGCCACGGAAATTGGCCACCTGTATCAGCGGCACGGTCACCTGACGGCTCGATGAATAGAGCTCTACCGTGCGCACCTGATCCAGCGTCATGCGATCGCTGGATTGGGCGCGCACCGTAATCGGAATCACCTGGTCGCCCTCGCGATAGGCACTGATGCTGGCACCATCGAAATATCCAGACAGAGTCTGGGCGATCTCTTCACTGGTAACACCGGCGCGCCTGGCCCTCTCCTGATCGATTTCGACCCGAAGCTTCATCACCGAATTTTCCCAGTTGTTGCGAATCGACTGCACCTCCGGCACCGACCGAAACGCATCGGTCACCTGGTAGCTCAACCGTTGCAGGGTCTTAATATCCGGGCCGGTTATTTTCAGCTCGACCGTACCCAGCGCCGCGGGCCCCAGGAACAGCAGGTCGGCTCGTCCGTTGGCCTCTGGCAACTGTTCAATGATGTAGCGTTCGACCCGAGCCATCACCGTCTCTATCTGATTAGCCTGTTGGGTGTTGACCACCAGAAATGCTTTGTTGGGCTGTGGATCATTGGGGGTTAGTGCCAGAAAAAACCGTGGCCCGCCGGCTCCCACATAGGCCAGTAGATCGGTGACCTCCGGGTTTTGTTCTGGATCCTTAAGATAGGCAGACAGGCGCTGGGTCGCAGCTATGGTCTGGTCAATAGCAGCCGCAGCCGGCAGGTCCAGATAAACCGTGAACTGGTTGCGCTCGGAAGCCCCCAGCGAGCGCTGTTTGACCAGTGAGAATACGCCGACGCTGCTCAGCAGCAGGGCAATCATCAGGGCGATAAACAGCAGTCGATGGCACAGCAAGGTGGTCAGCAGTTTGCGATAAAACGAAGTAGCTGGGCTGCTGTCGGTTCCTTGATTGCCCTGATGGACGGGGTTGACTGGGTTTGTCGTCGTCACCGCGGGGCCATCCGGCAGAAACCAGTAGCAAAATGCCGGCACAATGGTGATGGCAATCAACCAGGAGCTGAGCAGGGCAAGCATCACCACCTGGCCTAGTGAGCGCAAAAACTCCCCCGAGCCACCATCAATAAGCATCAGTGGCAAAAAGGCGGCCACCGTGGTGAAGGAGCTTGTGAGCAGCGGTAACGCCAGAGCGCGCACCGGCGCAAGGCTGGCCTCAAGTTTGCTGTCGCCGGCATCGAGCTGGTTGCGGATTTGCTCGACAATCACCACCCCATTGTCAACCAGCAGTCCCAGCGCAACGATGATCGCGGCGATAGAAATGCGGTGCAGCTCGATACCCCAGACCGACATACCGATCAGCGTCGCAAACATGGTCAGCGGCACCATAGCACCGACGATCAGACCGCTCTGCCAACCCAAAAATAGCATCACCACCGCCAGTACCACCGCCACGGTTTGCATCAGGTTAACCACCGCACTATTGACGGATGCCTGCACCAGGTCGGGTTGATAAATCACCACATCGAGTGATATCCCAAGCGGTAGTTGGGGTGTTATCCGGGCCAGTTCAGCGGTGACTTGCTCGCCAAGTTCGACCACATTAGATTTTTTAACCATCGACACGCCCAGCACAATCGCCGGTTGGCCATTGTAGAACGCCGGTGATTGCGCCGGTTCAACATAGGCGCGCCGCACCGTAGCCAGGTCTTCCAGATAAACCAGCTGGCCAGCGCCGATGTCGATGGCGACCTGACGAATGTCGTCGATGGACTGGAAATCACCAGAAGGTTCGATAACGATATCCTGGCCATTGGCCTCCACATGGCCGCCGGGCAATATCACATTCTGGCTATTCAGTGAGTTGATGATCATCGATGGATTAACGCCAAACTGGGCACTAAAGGCCGCATCAAACTCGATCCAGACCCGCTCCTGCTGCACCCCAAACAGATCAACGCTGGCAACCAGGGGTAACACATTGAGCTGATCGCGTACCTGGCGAGCAATTTCATCAAGTTCACTCATGGCGTAATCATCACCGGTCAGTGCCAGCGTCACCACCGATAGTCGTCCGTAGTCATCATTGACATGGGGACCATCGCTGCCGCTGGGCAGTTCCGCAGTGAGATCATCCATCTTGTTGCGTAGTCGGTTCCAGATGGGGTCCATCTGCTGGAATTGAGGCCGCACCTCGGCGGTCACCAATGACAGCCCGGTCATAGAGATCGAGCTAATCTGTTTGATTTCCGCGATCGTCTTGATACGCTCCTCAACTGGCCGGGTGATGAGCTGTTCGATCCGCTCCGGTGCCACCCCGGGCATGCGCGTAACCACCTGCGCAACTCGGGGGATCAGTTCCGGATCTTCCTGGCGCGGCTGGGTTAAGTAGGTGGTGCTACCGCCGGCAATCAGGAGAATGATCAGCAACCAGGTAAGGCGTCCGTTTTGCAGCGCAAATTGGGTCAATTTATCCATGAGTAAACCTGCTCAAGGCTGGGCAACGCCAGTTTGGGGCGAGTCCGACTGCCAGGCTTTGGCCGCCATACCATCACTGACGAAAGTCACGCCGGCCGACACTACCTGGTCGCCGGGTTCCAAGCCCGCATAAATTTCAATTTCGTTGCCCCTTAGTTGACCTGCCGTAACCGACTGTTCTCGCAGCAGGCCGGCATCCGCATCAAACAGAAAAACTGGCACCTGGGATTCGGTGTTGCCGTCACTGCGGCGGTATTTTTGTGCGTTGGCGAGTCCGCGGTCTATGGCAATGGCCGATAGGGGAATCAGGTAGGCCACTCGTTGATTGAGGTAAGCATCAAAATTAAAGGTCACGGCGGCGGTCATACCGGGGCGCAGGTCACCATCACTGCTGCCCAGGGTAATTGTCACCGGGAAAGCGTTGCCATCCTCTGCGCTGGCACCAATCTGGCTAACCACGCCATGAATCGCCGCGGATGGCAGGGAGGGGAAAGCTACCTGCACAACCTGGGCGTAATCGAGATAGCGGATCATGGTCTCAGGTACGCGCACGGCAACTTCCAGCAGTTGGTCAGATTGCAGGGTGATCACCTGTTCAGCGCCGCCCACTTCCTGAAAATTGTCGATGGCGACTTTTGCCACCTTGCCGGCAACCGGAGCCAGCAGCTGGCGATGGTCAAAATCGAGTTCTGCCTGGGTCAAATCGGCCTGTGCCTGCTGCAGACTGCTCTCTTTGTTGGCAAACTTTGCTGCGGCAGTTTCTAGTTCCTGCTGAGAGGCTGCACGTTGCTCAAGCAGGGCACGGGTACGCTCCAGAGCGGTCTTGGCTTCCAGCAGTTGGGCGCGGGCATTGTTGAGTTTGGCGCGTTTGTCGGTGAGTTTAATTTGTAGTGGCTCAGGGTCCAGGGACGCCAGTAGCTGGCCCTCATCAACTGATTCACCAACGGCGACCAGCAGCTCAATGACCCTGCCGCCGACGCCAAAACTCAGCGGAGAGGTATCAGCGGCGTTGATAATGCCCGAGAGTCGTCTGGACTGTCCGCTGGCCTGTTTGCCAACGGTGAACACCTTGACCGCGGGTATGGCTTTGGGTAATTCAACTGGGGGTTCGCTACAGCCGACCAGTGATACCGCCGTAACAGCGGCTAACAACATGGTGGTGTGATAACTGAGCCACGAGCGTGTTCTAGTGCAGGTATCGCAGGCGCTGGTAATCCACGCCTGAGCGGTTGTTAGGTTGATCATCGGTCGCCCCTGTTCTAAAGCGGTTAAATTAGAATTATTGATCTAACACCATAGGCCAGCGTTATTGATCTAACACCTGGGGGCTGCCGATGTCAGCTGATTTTTTATACGTCGTCATCGCCCGGCCAGTTCATCACCAGCACCAATAGACCCACCAGACCTAATCCGGCGGTAACCACCGGCAATCTTGGAAACCCTTGAACCGACAAGGGGGTGAACCCCGATAACGCATAAACCAGGGTTGCCGAGATTAATAGCGCGCTGCCAACAATGGCCCCATAGAGTCGTCTTTCCCGGCCCTGTTGTTCGCGCCTTAATTGTTCCT
>JAHRWJ010000158.1 GCA_019090185.1 Immundisolibacteraceae bacterium | reverse complement strand
TATCGGCAACCTGAGCGGCAATCACTGGCAGCGGGTCAGCCACATTACCGAGTGTTTTCAGGTCTTCATGAATCTGCTGCATGAATTGATGAAAATGAATACGCTGCTTACGCTCGCCAGGCACTGCCGCAAAAAAAAGGTCCATCAAAAAACTTTTACCACGACCAACACCCCCCCAAATGTATAACCCTTGAAGCGAGTCTTGGGATGATCTGGCCAGTTTAAAACGAGACCACCAAGGCCTGGAGGCCGAACGGCCTTTGATGCCTTCATACACCCGCTGCAGCGCCTCTACCGCTGCCGCCTGCGCAGGGTCTTGCGCAAAATCGGCCCTGCTGAGCAAGCGCTGATAAGCATCACGGGGAGAGTGTTGGGTGTTTACCAATGCGTTGGTATCCGGCAATTAAAGTGGTCGCAATTAAAACGCCGGGGCAGTTCAACACTGATCCCGGCGTTATTTGAAATTTGCCCAACCGATAACGATCGCGCGCAGAGCGATTCGAATTAAAGCTTACGCAAGGCCAACCGTTTTTTAATGTCAGCAATTGCCTTGGCAGGATTGAGACCCTTGGGGCAAGCGCTGGTGCAGTTCATGATGGTATGGCAGCGATAGAGCCGGAACGGGTCTTCAAGCTGATCCAGGCGCTCACCTTCGGATTCATCACGACTATCGACAATCCAGCGATGGGCCGCCAGCAACACCGCAGGCCCCATAAAACGATCACTGTTCCACCAGTAGGATGGGCATGAAGTTGAACAACAAGCGCACATAATGCACTCGTAGTGACCATCCAGCGCTTCCCGGTCCTGTTTTGACTGCAGTCTTTCACGACCTTCAGCCGCTGGGGATTCTGATTTTAACCAGGGCTCAATCGACTCGTACTGGGCGTAAAAATGGGTTAAATCTGGCACCAGGTCCTTAACCACTTCCTGGTGCGGTAGCGGGGTGATTTTGAGTCGGCCATTTTTGGCAACGCTAGAGATGTCCTGAGTACAGGCCAGCGTGTTGGTGCCGCCGATATTCATGGCGCAGGAGCCACAAACCCCTTCACGGCAGGAGCGGCGTAAGGTTAATCCGCCATCCTGTTCGTTTTTAATCTTCAGCAGACCATCGAGCACCATCGGCCCACAATCGTTCAGGTCAACATCGAACTCATCATAATGGGGCTCCTGATCTGACTCAGGGTTGTAACGGTAAACCTCAAACACTACTTTGTTAGCGGACACCAAACTCTCCTCAATAAACCCGTTTCATGGGCGGGACGGCTTCCACTTCATCATTCAGCGGCTGAGATTTAACCGGTCGATAATCGAGCCTGACTTCACCGGCTTGCTGGTTTTCTACCCATGCAAGGCTATGCTTCATCCACTTTTCATCATCACGTTCGGGAAAATCGTCACGGGCATGGGCACCACGGGATTCCTCGCGAGCAGCGGCCGAATCCATGGTCGCCATGGCAACACCAAGCAAATTATCCAGTTCTAGTGCTTCCACCAAATCCGTATTAAAAACCATGCCGTGGTCGGTAATGCCAATATCAGGCATCTGCGCCGCGACTTCGCGAATTTCTTTAACACCCAGGTCGAGGGTCTCAGCGGTTCGGAACACCGCGCAGCGGTTTTGCATGGTGCGCTGCATCGCATCTCTGATCTCGGCCGGCCGTCTCTTGCCTGAGGCGGTTCTCATTTTATCGAACCGGGCTAACGCTGCTTCGCCGGCATTAGATTCAGTCTCGGGTGATTTTAGACCCGGCAAGGTCTCTTTCAACCTTAGCGCCGCAGCGCGGCCGAACACAATGATATCGAGCAGGCTGTTAGCACCTAGACGATTCGCACCGTGTACGGACACACAGGCAACCTCACCAATCGCAAACAGACCGGGTACAACCACATCTTCGCCATCACGGCGGTTAATCACTTCACCGTGAAAATTAGTCGGAATTCCGCCCATGTTGTAATGCACAGTAGGTAGTACCGGAATCGGCTCTTTAGTGACATCAATGCCGGCAAAAATTCTGGCGGTTTCAGAGATGCCGGGCAGTTTTTCAGCCAGCACATCTGCACCCAGGTGTTCAAGATGTAAAAAGCAGTGATCTTTGTTGGGCCCGCCGCCACGGCCTTCCAGAATTTCCAGGGTTTCTGCGCGTGAAACCACGTCCCGCGAAGCCAGATCTTTGGCGGTAGGGGCATAACGCTCCATAAAACGTTCGCCGTCGGCGTTGGTTAAATAGCCACCTTCACCACGGGCACCTTCGGTAATCAAACATCCAGCGGGATAGATTCCGGTGGGATGAAACTGCACCATTTCCATATCCTGCAACGGCACACCGATGCGTGCCGCCATCGCCTGACCATCACCGGTACAGATGTGGGCGTTGGTGGTCGACAGATAAGCCCTGCCATAACCACCGGTCGCCAGCACCACCGCTTTGGCGGTAAAACGGTGAATCGAGCCATCTTCCATGCAATAGGCCATCACTCCATTGACTTCGCCATCTGGACCCTGCAATAGATCCAACGCGATGTATTCAACAAAGAAATTGGCTTTATGGCGCAAACACTCCTGGTAGAGCGTATGCAGCATGGCGTGGCCGGTTCTATCGGCAGCCGCGCAGGTTCTATGGGCGATGGTCTTGTGATCAGCCAGATACTGGCCACCAAATGGCCGCTGATAAATCTTGCCTTCCTCGGTCCGTGAAAACGGCAGGCCAGCATTTTCTAGCTCGATGACCGCCGGAATAGCCTGCTGAGTCATGTACTGAATCGCATCCTGATCACCAAGCCAATCGGCACCCTTTACGGTATCGAAGAAATGGTTACGCCAGCTATCCTCAACCACGTTGCCCAAAGCGGCATTAATGCCACCTTGCGCCGCCACCGTATGTGACCGGGTTGGAAACACCTTGGTAATACAACCAACAGACATCCCCTCGGAAGCCATACCAAAGGTAGCCCGCAAGCCAGCACCACCGGCACCCACGACGATCACATCAAAGCGGTGATCGATTATTTTGTATTGTTCGCCCATAGGAATCTTAGAACTCGCTAAAAAGGTGGCCTAGACCAGGCCAATAAACAGGGTATACACAGAAGAGACAGTCGCTATTGCCGCGGTTACCACCGTAACCACCGACAGACCAAATATCATCAGTACCTTAATTCCCGGTATATGCACATAATCCTCAAGCAACACCTTGCTAGCAATAAAGGTGTGCAGCATACCAATGAGAAAAAACAGCACCACGAGACCACTATTGATCGGGTTACCCAACCAGGATCGCGCCTCTTCGAGCGTGATCCCGCCCTGACTGAGCATCATCAGTTGCAGCCCCAACGGCAGCACCAATAACATGAGTCCAAGCGCAGTGAAACGTTCGAGAATAAAATCACCGGTACCACCTCCGGAAGAGCCGTGGTTGCGGGCCGCAGATCTGGCCGATCGGAATTGACTCATGATCCACTTCTCATAATAACTGACGACCAGATTGCCAACGTAGACACTACCGCAAACACCAGACCAAATACCCCTGTCTTTTTGGCGGTTTCCAGTTCAAATCCGTAACCCATATCCCAGAAAAAATGGCGTGTCCATTGGGCTGAGCTATAGAGTACAGCGAAGGTCCACCCTACTAAGGCGATTCGACCAATAAAGCTCGAAAGCAGGTCATTGACCAGAGCGTAAAGCTGACCGCCGGTCGCGACCGAGGCCAACCACACCGCCAAAACAACCATGCCACCGAACAAGGCCGCATTCATTGCCCGGTGCAATATTGAGGTAAAAGACCCACTCAGAGGTTTATAAACCTCCAGATGAGGAGACAAGGGCCGCTGTCCCTGGCTCATTTTGACTACTCCTGATAAATAAGGGAATGGCT
>JAHRWJ010000018.1 GCA_019090185.1 Immundisolibacteraceae bacterium | reverse complement strand
TATGTATCTGCGGAGTTTTTCGAGGGCGAGCGCGAGCAGATATTCAAGCGGGCCTGGATAGAAGTTTGTCGGGATGACCATATTCCCAATCCGGGTGACTACATCATCTGTCCGATGGAAATCTGGAATAGCGAACTGATCGTTACCCGCGGCAAAGATGGTCAGGTCAGGGCCTTCCACAATATTTGTCGCCATCGGGCAATGAAGCTGGTGCGTCGCGACATTTCCGAATCTGAGGATTTTCAGTGCGGCAACAGCCATGTTCTGGTCTGTCCCTTTCATGGCTGGACTTATAACCTGGATGGCAGCTTAAGGCCCTTGATGGGGGAGGAGTATTTTCCTGACATTGACCGGGCTGAGCTGGGGTTGCTTGAGGTCACCTTGGACCGCTGGAACGGATTCCTGTTTGTCCATTATCAGGCCGAGCCAGCTCAGGGCCTGCGAGAATTTTTAGGACAACTTGCGGATGATATGGACGATTATCCGTTTGAACACTTTTCTCATATCGCCCGTTATAGTGCCCGCGTAAAAAGTAACTGGAAGGCATCGATGGATGCTTTTCATGAGGCCTACCATGCCGCCACCCTGCATGGGGTGTCGGTACCTGACGCTGCCCGAAATACAGAAACCATCGTACCGACTTCTGCCCGGGTTTATGGGCCTCACCATTCGGTCTCCATGTGGAGCCCGACGGACTACAAGCCGACACCGGCGGCAATATCTGCCTGGAAATATGGTCAATCTTTTTCGGCCGGTGGGGAGATGGAGTTACCCGGCACCAACCCCAGTAATGACGATGCCTGGTGGTTTGATATCAATGTTTTCTTCCCCAATTTTTTCTGTGACACCGGCCCTGGTTGGTACTTTACCTATAACTTCAGGCCGATTTCAGTGGATGAAACCGCCTGGACGATGGATATCTATCAGACCCAAGCGGAGACCTGTGGCCAGCGCATCGCCCAGGAGCACACCAAGGTGATGCTGCGGGATATTGTTTATGAGGATTTAAGTACCCTGGAGCAGGTTCAGGAGATGATGTCATCGGGTCTGGTGAACGAACTGCATATCTCTTCGGAACTTGAACTGGCGGTCAGACATTTGCACGCCACCGCCAGCGAGTGGGTGGCTGGTGGGGAGTCAAGTTAATGAACGAACACTTGCCAATTGGTTTTGATGACCTGGCCGGGTTTGGTCCAAAATGGTTTGCCAACACCGAAAAAGAGCGTCATCAGTATCGTCTAGAGAGTAACCCGGATGAACTCAATCAGCTCTACGATGCCATCCTGCCAAGGTTTGATGAGATCGTTACCGAGTTAGATCAGTATCCGTTAGATGATCTGCCGGAGAGCCATCGCAACCTGCTCAATTTGACGCTGTCGTTTATGGAGGTGTCGATGGCGGTGGAGTCCTTTAAAGGAGCCGCCAAGGTACCTTTTGGGTTTGACCCGGCACGTTGGGAAGTGCATTTCTAATGGGGGTTAGTGACCGCATCAGCCACCAAATATTTGCCGCTCAGCGGCCAACTCCGACTGAAAAAAGCGTAACCGGTTTTCGATTTTCGATAAGGTAATGAAGTTGACTCCATCCTGGCGGGCAGCTTCTCTTAATGCTTGTATGCCGTGGCGAAGATCGCCGGCCCAATAGTGGTGCTCAGCTTCCATCTGATAAGCCAGAATAGTCTGACTGGCCTGTGCAGCGATACGAGACTGCAACCGATAACCATTTGGGTCGCTGTAGTAAGATTGAATATAGGCTTCAACGATGGTGGCAGCTTGTTCAAATTTGCCATTAAACATCAGTGCTTCGCCGGCCAGTAGCTGCAGACTGCCGCTGCTCGGGAACAACTTTAGCGATTCGTTAATCACGATTTCAGCCTGTTGGTATTGCTTTTGTGCTGACAGCAGACGGATTTTTAAAGTTTGGTAGGGTAAATAATGGGGTGCTTTTTTCAGCAGCCACTGGCTCTGTTGTTCAGCACTGCTGTATTGACGTTCGGCTAACAGGGCGTAAGCATAACCATAGCGGTGTGCTGCTTCGTCTTTGAAATCACCGGATTTTAGCTGGCTAGCAAATCTGAGTAGGACCTGGTTTGAATCTCGACCGCCAAGGGTAGCCCGAACTCGGGCTGCAAAATGGCTGTACCCAAGACTGTCTTGATATTCCAGGTGGGGTAGTTTCTCTATCCGGGTGAGTGATTCAGAAATGCGACTGCGGGTAACCGGATGGGTCAACAGAAATTCCGGGATATCGTTGCCCCGGCTAAACTTTGAAGCTTCTGCCATACGCCCAAAAAAATTGGGCATAGCTCTGGGATTAAAGCCGGTGCGAGTCAGTAAATCGATACCGACCCGATCAGCCTCCTGTTCGTTGACGCGGGTAAAATCGATTTGCGCCTGTGCTCGACCACCCTGTACAGCGAGTAGGGCTGCCTGGCCAGCCTCCGGGTTTGCAGCTGTCAAAATAAGTGCGCCGATCATCGCTGCCAGGGTCGGTGTAGAAAGCTGTGACTGACGTTCAAAAGCCCTGGGCAGGTGGCGCTGGGTGACGTGGGAAATTTCGTGGGCAAATACCGAGGCTAGTTCACTTTCACTTTGAGTGATGCTAACCAGGCCGCTGTGGATGCCAATGTTGCCGCCGGGCCCGGCGAACGCGTTGATCACCGGGTTATCAACCAGAAAAAAATTAAATCTAAGTTCCGGGCGGTCGCTGTTGGATGCCAGGCTCAACCCCAGTTCACGCACGTAGGCCTGCATCTCAGGGTCATCCATGACCGATAAGCTGCCACGAACCTGACGCATAAAGGCAGCTCCGATGCGTCGATCTAACTCCGGGGAGAACACGCTACTGGCGTTGACACCCAGGTCAGGTAGTTTGACCGAAGCAGCGCACAGCCACTGAGGCAGTAACAAGAGACCAACCCATAAGCTGGCGAGGCGAAAAGGCTTGCAGAGAACGACCTTGATTGTGGCGAGCCATGAGTTTCGGTTTTTAATTGATGTGATCATGGTCGAAATTGAACATCCCTCCCAGCCAGGTAAGCCGGCGTAATCTTATTTTTGACTTAGGTCTATCGAAGTATCGATATAGAATTCTAACCAGTTTGGGAAATAAGGGTCAGAATTCCCATCGCCGGGTTATTAAACAGTGGTTGATAGACCCCAGTTGACGTCAATAAATTCCCACCGCCAAAATTTTTAGTATTGCCTGTGCCCCGCCTGTTTCGAGCTAGCCTGGCCAGTGACTGCAACTTCTATATAGAGTTATTTGAAATGAATTTTGATCAGCAGGTAGATGCCTCGGGGTTGTTGTGTCCGTTGCCGTTGTTAAAGAGTAAGCGCCAGCTTAATCGGATGGAATCTGGTCAGGTACTAAAATTGATCGCCACCGATGACAATGCAGAAAGCGATCTGCGCAAATTTTGTGACCAAAGTGGTCATCTTTTGATTAAGACTGAACAGCTTGATGAGCAACAGATTATCTATTTACAAAAAAAATGATCCTCAAACCGGTCATAGGCCACTGTTCTGCTTCATTGACCATTACTAACGTATTACCGTGGCTAACGTTTACGCTTCTAGCTAAAGAAGCGGCCTCCCTCAGCCGATAAGTTTGGATGCCAACTGTACGGGCAGTGGATGCGGTGGACTTCCAATACAACTGCCACCAGCTAGCGGAGGAATGACAATGAAAACCTTAAGGAAGAGCCTGTTTGATGGTCACATCAGCAATGGCTCAGCTGCGGTGGTTATGCCAACATGAAAGTGCTTTTAGTCGACGATACCCGAACTAACCAGCTGATCATTGGTAAATATTTGCGCACTTTTGGTCATGAAGTCATATTGGCCGATGACGGGGTTGAGGGCGTTGCTGCGTTCCAGGCAGAGGCTCCCGACCTGGTGCTGCTGGATGTGATGATGCCAAATATGAATGGTTATGAGGCCGCAGGCAAAATCCGAGAGCTATCTGGAGAAGCTGACTGGACGCCGATTATTTTTCTTTCTGCCAAAGCAACTGATGAAGATATTGCAGCCGGTATTGAGGCCGGTGGTGATGACTACCTTTTTAAGCCGGTCAGTAAAGTGGTTTTGGGTGCCAAGATGCAGGCCATGAGCCGCATAGCTGAAATGCGCAAAACCATTCATGAGTATGCCAAAGCGCAGGCACTGATTAATGAACGCGAAGCCGAAGAGATGAGTCTGGCGCTTCATGTGTTTGATCGCATGACCCGTAGCGACAGTTTGAGTCATGACTGGATTCAGTATGTGAGTCGGCCCAGTTCCCATTTTAGCGGCGATATTATTGCCGCCCAGACCACGCCAGAAGGTGGCATGCATGTGCTGTTGGGCGATGCTACTGGTCATGGCCTCGCGGCTGGACTGACAGTGATGCCGGTCGCTGACCTTTTTTATGCATTGACCGAGCGTGGCGAAACCATTGGCAAGATCGCTCAAAAACTTAACAACCGGCTGCATGACCTGTTGCCGACAGGCCGTTTTGTGGCCGCAATCCTGGTCGCGATCCGGCCTAGCCATGGCGAACTCGAAATCTGGAACGGTGGCTGTCCACCGGTGCTATGTATTGAGTCCAATGGCAATGTTAAGGCGGCGGTCCATTCTAGCCATTTACCGCTGGGTATCATGCCGGAGCTACTGGAGGTCAAGTCCGAGTCCTTCAGCTACAACCCTGAGTCGCCCGAAAAACTCTATTTTTTCTCAGATGGTGTTCCCGACGCCGAGAGTCTTAGCGATGGCCGGCAGTTCACTCAGGACCGGGTCGAAGAGGTGTTGTCAGTGGAACAGGGTGACCGGCTAGGCCTGTTGATGAAGAAGCTGGAAGCCCACATTGGTGATGTGACTGCTCAAGATGACATTTCCATTGTCGAAGTTTCACCGCCTGTATTGACCGAGTCTATTAACCACTTAAGGGCCACCGGTTAGGGTGTAGCAATTGTTGCGTTGGGATTGAGATAATCGCTGATCACCAAGTGCTCATATATGAATTGGCTGGGATGGATCGTTGCGAGCCTTAGCCGATAAAATTTGTTTGCCTAAATTGCCCCTTGCCCTGCTTTATGCCAGATAAATTCAGTTAGAATGCGCACCCCCGTGATGGTTGATCTGATTGAATTATCAGGGCCGAGTTCTTTTTTGGCAGTTAGCTTTCGCGGGTATCGGTCGTAGTAACGGAGAGGTGTCTGAGTGGCTTAAAGAGCACGCTTGGAAAGCGTGTGTACGTTTATCCGTACCGAGGGTTCGAATCCCTCCCTCTCCGCCATTTAAGTGATTGATAAATAACAAGAAAATTTAGGGTGCTACATAGAAGTGGCTGTAAAGTGGCTCCTGATATAGCGGGTTGTAAGCGGCCCGGATAATGTTGTAACAAGGTTTTATAATGGCTTTTTTGGTCGTTTTTTAAAATGGTTACAGGTATTCGAAAGATCAAAATTAGTTTTAGTCGGTAAACCATTTTTTTCAGCGGATCACTTTGACCCGTTGCCAGGGATACAGGTAATATCTAAACCATAATTAATGAGTCGTTTGTCTGGTTCCAGGCAACGAGTTTCGATATCGGTAATTCGTTTTGCAGCCGATAAACTCTCATCTGAAAAACTCTTTATGGCAGAGCCGGCAAGTCCCCCCGCGATGATAGATCGTGAACCCCGTCAGACCCGGAAGGGAGCAGCGGCAGCGGTTGATTCAGGCGCCGGGGTGTGGCTTGTCGGTGATGCCGCCTTCACAATGCGTGTCGTTTACCGTCAGGTTGCTGGGGCAATTCGAATTTCCAGGCCAACTCTATGAGCTATCAGGTACTTGCCCGTAAATGGCGTCCGGCGGGTTTTGCCGACCTTATGGGCCAGGATCATGTGCGTCAGGCACTGACCAACTCCCTGAATACCGGCCGCTTACATCACGCCTATCTGTTCACTGGCACTCGGGGTGTCGGTAAAACCACCATCGCCAGAATACTGGCCAAAGCGCTAAATTGTGAACAGGGGGTTTCAGCAGAGCCCTGTGGCCAATGTAGTAGCTGTGTTGAGATTGATGAGGGCCGGTTTCTGGATTTAATGGAGATCGATGCGGCCTCCCGCACCAAAGTTGATGACACCCGAGATCTACTGGAAAACGTTCAGTACGCCCCAACCCGGGGTCGCTTTAAGGTTTACCTTATTGATGAAGTACACATGTTCTCCAAGAGTAGCTTCAATGCGCTGCTAAAAACTCTGGAAGAACCGCCAGCCCATGTGAAATTTCTGTTGGCGACCACCGATCCGCAAAAAATTCCGGTCACCGTGTTATCCCGCTGCCTGCAATTTAACCTGAGGCAGATGTCCGCTGAGGTGATTCAGCAGCAGTTAATCAAGGTCACCAGTGCAGAGCAGATTGAGGTTGAACCAGAGGCGTTAAAATTAATTGCCCGTAGTGCCTCGGGCAGTATGCGCGATGGATTAAGCCTACTGGATCAGGCTATCGCTTTTTGCGGCACTCAACTTACCCTGATTGAAACTGCCCGTATGCTTGGCACGGTTAATCAGGGCCAGGTGGTTGAAATGGTCCATGCGCTGCACCGGGGTGATGCCAACGCCTTGCTGAGCCTGGTTGATGTGCTTGCCGAACGGGTACCTGATTTCAATGTCATTTTGGAGGAACTGCTGAGTCTGCTACACGGGCTAGCGGTTCGGCAGCAGGTCAAAGATGCACCGGTGCAGGTTGAGGTTAGTGATGAGCAGCTGGCAGAGCTATCGGCGGTCTTGTCAGCCGAAGAAATTCAGCTTTATTATCAACTCGGCTTACATGGCCGACGAGACCTGCCACTGGCACCAACGCCTCGAATAGGGTTAGAGATGGCGCTGTTGAGAATGTTAGCGTTCCAACCGGAAAGAACCGCCCTTGAAGTTGGGTTTCGATCTTCACTGTTGGAACC
>JAHRWJ010000157.1 GCA_019090185.1 Immundisolibacteraceae bacterium | reverse complement strand
CGGCTTGGGTTTGGCGAACTTAAGGCCAATCTTGAGTATATGGATCTGGTTGCTAGCACTTATAACAACATGGATAACGGCCTGGCCAAACTCAATCAGAAGCTCAAAGATATTCTTGATCCTGCGGGCATACTCTCTCCCGGTAAGTCCGGCATCTGGCCCAGTGGCTGGCCAGAGGATCGTAAGGGCATTGTCAACAGTAAGAGCTCTTAGGGGATGAAGATGAATCGAGCGATTGGTTTTTTACCTTTGACCCTGTTGTTAGCCATTGTTGGATGTTCGAGCGAGCCGGATGAGCAGGCGATGGTTGCTAAACGGGTTAACTCTGCTCAGCCCAGGACAGAGCCTGTTGATGAACAGCTGGTTCGCAGTGGCGCGCAGATTTACCAGCGCCACTGCCAGGCCTGCCATGATCCCGGGGCTGGCCATCCGGCCACACTGCTGTTGGGTCAAAAATATGGTGCTGAAAAGGCGGTTATTAAAGGTCGTAAAGAGTTGAATCTGGTTTATGTGAAAACCATCGTTCGAGGTGGTTTGCTGGAAATGCCGCCATTTCGACCCACAGAGATTACCGATGCTGAACTAGATGTGATCGCTGAATTTATCATCAAGCCCTGAACGGTTTGGTCGATATAGGCCTAGTTAGTCCGTTATTGGCTGATTAGTTGGTTTAGCTTGAACCCAGTTAGGTGCTGGTCTGAGAGGTTTTTGCGGCTACTCTTTGCAAGTTTTGCCCAGATATTGATGTTGCACTGCAGCAAAACAAGCTAAAATAAATAGGTTAACGGTCGTTAAACAGCCGTTTTTTTATGACTCATGAAAGGCTCAGACACCGATAAATAGACCTGGTGCCGGCTTAAGTCAGAACTGTTTGGCAATGACTGCTTCTCGCAGTGAATCGGTGTTAGTGATCCGTGCAACCGTGTGAAGTAAGAGGCAGATGATAGCTTTGTCATCTGGTTGGTTGTTGTCAGAAAAAATTTAGATAGCCAAAAAAGGATTTTTATCATGGCAAGACAAGGAATTGTCGCAGCCGCCCTGTTGGGTGGTATGGCGCTGATCAGCAGTGCCAGCAGCTTTGCTGCTGAAGTCGAACAGGGCACTATTCTTAGTGCTGCTAACATCGACGAATTGAAATCGATGACCTTCAGCGGAAAGGTGCTGGGTGATCTACTGACGTCAAGTCAGGAAATTTTGATTCGTGACCACGGCATGAAGATGCGTCTTCGTCAGGGCGGCGAAACCAAAGTTGACCCAAGACTGGTTGAGGCCACTAAGGCCAATGCTGGCACGGTTTCTATTGATCCAGAAACAAAAGTACTGGTTGGTCATGTCACGGGCATGCCGTTTGCTGAGATAGATGGCAACAACCCGGCTGACGGTATTAAAGTTGCCTATAACTTCTCCCGTGGCCCCTGGTATGCGGATGCAGTTGATCTCAACCCTATGTATTTCGCTATCATTGATGGCACCAAGGGGCTGGAACGTGAGCAGCGCTGGCGCTTTTCACGGCTGTTAACCGCGGGTCGTACCGCCGCGCCGCATAAGCTTGAAGATAATGTGGTCAAGTATGAAGTGGTGTTGAACAAGTACCCTGAAGATACTCGTGGTCTGGGCATTGTTACCGTCTCCTATGATGATGCGCGTCTTCCTGATGTTTACGCTTACATTAAAAGCATCCGTCGCGTGCGCCGCCTCTCTAGCCGTGCATGGGCCGATCCGCTGTCAGCGACCGACCTGCTGAACGACGAAGCTTTTGGTATGGCCGTTGACCCAGCTTGGTATGAAAGCTGGAGAATGGTTGGTAAACGTTGGATCCTGGGTAATGTTCACTCAACCGTGAATGTGGCTAAAGATACTAACTCTGCTGCTGATCGTTTCCCGATGATTGATTTCAGTGAAGCGCCTTACTGGAACATTCTTGATGATTGGGAACCTCGTGAAGTATTCGTGGTAGAAGCGATCCCCAAGAAAGGTCACTTACTGACCAAGAAAGTGCAGTACTACGATGCGGATATCTATTCACCAATGCTGCATTGGCAGGAGTTCTACGACCAGAAGGGCGAACTTTGGCGGGTAGAGAACTGTAACTACCGTCCAGCCTTACGTGCTGATGGCTCCTGGGCGCAGACAGTAAGCTACGTGCCGGTCATCGACCTGCAGCGTATGCATGCCAGTATTATATTCTCGCCACCAGACGGTGAAGCTTTGTTGAATGATCCAACACTTAAAGTGAAAGATTTTCAGCCGGGTGCTATTCCCCGACTGATTAAGTAAGCGGTAATCTGCTGAACTGAAGCCTCGCCGATGTGATATCGGCGGGGCTTTTTTTTGCATTTTTTCTAGAAAATAATTAGTTAAGTGTTAAAGCTTTGTTGGCTTGAGCTGGTTTGGGGGCAGAGCTGAATGGCACTAAGTTAAGCAACTTGCACTGACTTTGGGGGATGAGAGCGCTGTTGGGTGCCCTTTTCTTAGGTGGTCTCTGGGGGGTCGTTTTTAGTCGAATAGGCGGGCCTCATTTTGGTCGTCTCCCATGAGACTTATGCCTTTGGTGCGGGCAAGCAAAAGAAATGAACAATCTGTCCAGATAAATTCAGAACTTATAACCGATTCCCCGCTTTACTGAAGCTATCCTCACTTGGACAGAAGTTAACAATCAGCTACGCTAAAAGGGTTTAGCTTAGTGCGGTTCGGGTCAAGGTTAGAACTCAAGGTTTTTAGGCGTACGTGGAAAGGGCATCACATCGCGGATATTACTGACCCCGGTGACCAGCATCAGTAGCCGTTCAAAACCGAGGCCAAACCCAGCATGAGGCGCGCTGCCATAGCGCCGGGTATCCAGGTACCACCAGTAATCTGCTGTATCCAATCCCATTTCAGTCATGCGCTGCTCTAGCCGGTCGAGCCGCTCTTCGCGCTGGCTACCGCCAATGATCTCACCGATGCCTGCCACCAGCACATCCATCGCCGCGACTGTAGGCCCAGGTTCCAGGTCGGTGGCCTCGTTGAGGCGCATATAAAACGCTTTGATATCTTTGGGATAGTTGTAGAGGATGACCGGCTGTTTAAAGTGAATTTCGGTCAGAAAGCGCTCGTGTTCGGATTGCAGATCACTGCCCCAGCTGACCGGAAATTCAAATTTCTGCCCGGATTCGATCAGCACCTTCACGGCGTCGGTATAACTGAGTCTTAAAAATGGTCGATGAGCGATGGTCTCAAGTCGCTCGATGAGCTGTTTATCGACAAAATTAGCGAACAGGTTGAGGTCATCTTCACACTGCTCCATGGTGTAGTTAACCAAAAAGCGGATCATCTCCTCGGCGAGGGACATATCATCATCAAGGTCAGCAAACGCCATTTCTGGCTCTACCATCCAGAACTCGGCCATATGGCGACTCGTGTTTGAGTTCTCAGAGCGGAAGGTAGGCCCAAAGGTATAGACGTTACCCAGACCCATGGCAAAGGTTTCAGCACTGAGTTGACCGGAGACGGTTAGCGACGCCTGCTTGCCGAAAAAATCCTCATTAAAATCGGCTTTGCCATCAACCAAATCAGGCTTGGCCAGATCCATGGTGGTGACCTGAAACATCTCTCCGGCACCTTCGCAGTCGGAACCGGTAATGATCGGCGTGTGTAAATAATGAAAGTCGCGTTGGTCGAAAAACTGATGAATTGCCAGCGCTAGCCTGGAGCGGATTCGGAACATGGCACCATACTTATTGGTGCGTGGCCGCAGGTGGGCAATGGT
>JAHRWJ010000156.1 GCA_019090185.1 Immundisolibacteraceae bacterium | reverse complement strand
TATTACTGGCCCGAGCCCTGGCCGGCAATCCCCACCTGTTGCTGCTCGATGAACCGACTGCCGGAGTGGATTTAATCGGTCAGGTCGAGTTTTATCAACTATTAGCGTCCATTAGAGACCAATACCAATGTGCCATCGTCATCATTTCCCACGATTTACATTTTGTCATGTCGGCCACCGATCGGGTGCTCTGCCTCGATCAGGGCCTGGTCTGTTGCCACGGTGCACCGGAAGAGGTCAGCGAACACCCGGAATATCAGGCTCTATTTGGTGAGGGCACAGAAAAAGCCTTTGCGGTTTTTTCCCACGCCATGGGTGGTCATCAGCACGCCCATATCCATAGTCACGCCCACGGCAGTGACCACATAGAGACAGATGAATCAGTCCATGGATGAACTGATCATAAAAGCCCTGCTCGGTGGCAGCTTGATTGCCCTGTTTAGCGGCCCGATGGGCTGTTTTGTGGTCTGGCGGCAACTGGCCTATTTTGGTGACGCACTGGCCCATTCTGCCTTGCTCGGTGTCGCCCTGAGCCTGGCGACACAACTACCGACCACACTATCAATTGCTTTTACTGCTGCAGCATTAGCACTGATTTTGTTGAAACTACGTCGTGGTCAGCAGTTAGCCGATGACACGTTACTCGGCATCCTCTCCCATGGTTCTTTGGCCCTGGGGCTGGTGGTACTAGCGCTGCTTGAACCCACCACGATGAACTGGATGGATTACCTGTTTGGCGACATTCTGGCCATCAGCTGGATCGATATTAGCGGCGCAGCAGCCCTGGCGGCTGTGGCGCTGGGTCTACTGGCGTGGCACTGGCAACCGCTGGTACTGATTGCCATCGATCAGGAGTTGGCCAGTGTCGAAGGTGTACCCGTAGCACGCCTCGAATTGCTATTTATGCTACTACTTGCACTGGTCATTGCCCTGGCCATCAAAATTGTCGGTGTGCTGTTGATCACCGCCATGTTGATTATTCCAGCGGCCACTGCACGGGTTTTCGCCCGTGGCCCAGCAGAGATGGCGCTACTGGCTGCGTTGATTGGTGTGGTCTCGGTCTGGGGCGGGGTTGCCGGCGCATTCCAGTGGGACCTACCCACCGGGCCAGCCATCGTAGTCACAGCCCTACTGCTATTTCTACTCACCACCTTGATCAACCGGCCACTGGCTCAATTGAGCGCCAGAAACTAACACGGCGCATGGATAATCAAACCCATACGCCGCATTTATCTCTATGTAATCAATCTGGAAAATGACAACCCGCTGGCTTGCCCACCAGCGAATTAAACTACCTATAAAAAGAAGGTAACGTTTTTATCCAGGATGACTCGTTGATCCATATGAATGGTGCGCTGGCTACAACGCCATTTGCCATCAACCTGGCGCAACCGGTCGACCTTGTGACCATAGGTCACCGTCTCATCCCGCTGGCGACGATTGCGGTAGACCATGAAATTACAGTAGGCAATGACATCACCGCTGCCATCTTCGGCGTATTCCGCGTCAATGTTGGTCAGAAAACGACGAATTGCATTCTGCGGATCTTCCATCCAGACCAGCCCGGTTTCAAGGCGTGCAATGCGCATCCCCAACAGCTCGTAATTGTCCATGTAGGCACCACTACCCGGGTTAGTACCGGGTAGTGGTTTACCTTTTTCCCGGCGATAACGACTCACCGGTGTTGGCATGCTATACATGATGTCCTCGGTGAGAAAATTCTCATACCAGTAGCGAATGCGCTCTTCATCCAGAATTCGCGCTTCACGAATCAGATGACGCTCGACCGAGTACATCAACTCCTGAGGCAGCTGTTCCCGTTCTATTAGTGGTTCGCTATTAACCGCATTAATCTTCGCAATTGCAGCACTCATATCACGCTACCTCCTTGATCGAGCGACGACTGGCGCCGCGTGACATCTCTTCCCAGCTTTTACCTGACATCATGTCGGCCCATGCCCGATAAAAGCCACGGTAAGAGGTCTCGGCGACAATACCCTCACTGACAATACCGGGTAACTCAGGGTGAGGACCTTCGTTGACCTGTCCCATACCGGCATAAACCTTACCCTGACGAGTCATCCAGCCACGGTTAGAACCGGTGCAACCTTCCATGTTCTCACCGTCATCAGTCTCCAGCATGCCGGCAGTACCAAAGGTCATCATGTTCATCATCGCCAGATACTGCTTTAACTCTTCCGGCATTTCTTTCTCGACCAGCGTCCAGGTGAACACCTCAATACTGCGCGGCCCAGCAGGTTGCCAATGTTTAAATGTATTGGTGCCATACAGGAATGAACAGTTCGGGAAAATTGAAGCATCCCAGTGACCGTTATAGAGCTTTGCAGCCCATTCGCCCCTTTCTGCCCGAATCGTTTCGGTGCGGTAGGCCAGCCATTCACCATAGGCAGGATTGACATGCAGCGCTGCTGCCGTTTCCCAGATGATGCCCATACCGTGCCCACCTAAGGTTGATACCTGAATCCCTGTCCCGTCCGGGTTGTAACCAGCGTTGCCCTGCATACTCATCAACGGATTGGTTTCTGCGCCACCAAGCCCCTGCAGGCGGTTAATCGCGTCGAGCGCTGCTGCGTGAGCCCAGCCAACGTGATAGCCATCACCGATAAAATTCTCAACCGGCACTTTCCAGTTGCAGTCCAAAATCGATTTCATCGGTGGTCCTAGTAGCTCGGTGCCACCGGGCACATCCATGAACGCATCCATATACCAGGCCATGTCACCGAGAAAACTCATCAGCGGCGGTGCGGTGGGGTCAAAAGTGGCAAAAACCAGCCCCCGGTAGCTCTCTATTTGCGCAACCTGCTGCAGGCCGAATCGGGCCTTGTCAATATTGTCGTAGTAGGTTTCATGCTCTAGCGGTACGGTAATTAACTTACCATCGGTACCAAATGCCCAGCCGTGATAAGCACAGGTAAAACTTTTTGTATTACCCATTTCGGCATAGCAGACCTGGTTACCACGATGGGGGCAGGAATTAATGTAGGCTTGCAAGCTGCCGTCGGTGTGGCGCGAAACAATAACTTCATCTTCCCCCATTCGGGTGGTGATGAAATCTCCGGCAAGTGGAATTTGACTTTCGTGAGTCAGAAACAGCCAGGAACGGGCAAAAATGCGTTCCTGCTCCAACTCATAAATATCGCGATCCCAGTAGATACTGCGATCCTGGACCGCACCGTTTTCCTGAATCAGGGCTGATACGTCTTTCATTGTTTTTTCTCCAGCAAGGGTTGACAGCACGAACATAGCTCAACGTTCGTTAAGGAGAAGAATCGGCTAATTGCTGCAACGCAGCATTGACCCAGGTCAGGAAAGTGCAAAACGGACGAATTTCAATATTTATTTCAAAGGGTTATGCCAAAAAAAAACCCGCTATGACTGATAAATCATAGCGGGTTTTGTTGCTTATTTAATAATCGATTCAGGATGACCGAAGCAGTCTTGACCAAAACTTGCTCAAACCAGAGTAGGCCGCCCTATTAATCGCTGTTGCGCATCATTTCGGCCATGCGTTCAAATGCCGGTGTCAACATTTCACGGTATTTAGGCTCTATCTCGATATCAACCATCGCCTGATTCATGCACTGCATCCACTGATCACGGGCAGCAGCGTCGATTTTGAAAGGTTTGTGGGCACCGGTTAAACACGGGCTACCATGACGTTCAATAAACAGAGAGGGACCACCCAACCAGCCGGAGAGAAACTCAAACAGACTCAGCCGCATCGGCGATAAATCTTCCTTGTGCATATCACGGATCGGCTTCAGCGCATCATCGCTATCCATAATGTCGTAAAACCGATTGACCAGGTTTTTGATCGCCTGCTCCCCACCCAACCACGCGTACATGCTGTCACCTGAGGTTTCCTGCGCTGGCTTGTCTGCAACCACATCCGTTGTCATTTTAAAAACCACTCCAAAATAAATATTATTTACCAGCAAATAACCCACTGGCCAGTCTAATGTTTCAGTAAACCAACTCAACCCTCGTCACCGCTTGAAAATATTACCGTAACAATCATCATCCAAGCTAACTGCAGATCATTTAACTGCTAACAACGCCTCTGGTCGATAACTTTCCCGCCTGAAAAGGCCTTTTCACCCCTTATCCTGTCCTGGGTCAATGATTTCAGTTGACGTCAGTACTCATTGAGCAGGGGTGCGGGTGCGGGTGCGGGTGC
>JAHRWJ010000155.1 GCA_019090185.1 Immundisolibacteraceae bacterium | reverse complement strand
TTCCAGCTCTTCGACTTCAAAGCATAAGTGGTGCACGCCGCCAGCTGGATTGCGTTCCAAAAAAGCGCTGATCGGGGAGTTTTCCCCCAGCGGTTCTAATAGCTCAATTTTGCTGTTGCCGGTATCAATGAACACGGTGGTCACACCATGCTCCGGGAGCTGCTTAGGCGCCGAGACCTGATCTTCACTGGCTAGCGTGGTTTTGTAGAGCGCGGCCGATGCTTCGATATCAGCGGTGGCTATGGCGACATGGTTCAGCCGTCCAATCATGGGGTGGTGTCCGTTGATTCATCCAGGTCAACATTCAAGCTCAGTAATAGTTGGTCAGCTTCAACCGTGTCCCCAGCAGCCACTAGTACTTCTTCGACGGTGCACTCTTTCTCTGTATAAAGCACATTTTCCATTTTCATCGCCTCGAGCACGCAAACCTCAGCCCCGGCGGCAAGTCGGTCGCCAGGTTTTACATAGAGGCGCAACACCTTGCCAGGCATGGGCGAAATCACCATCGACGAGGTGTCCTGCTCAATTTTTTCTGGCATCAGGCTTTGCAGCTGGTGTTCGATCCGGTGCATCGCCCGGGTGCGCACTTCGCGGCCATGGCGTGACAGGGTTAACAGATCGTCTTCTTCGGTAATCCGAAAACTCATCAGTTCACCGTTTACCGCAAACTGCTGTACCCCAGCACCGGGATTGAAGGCACCCTCAATTCGGTACGGGTTGCCGTTGACTTCAATTTGAGCGCCCTGGTCGTCGGCGTCAATCTGCAGTTCGAAGCTTTCACCCTCAATGGTGACAAAATACTCAAACTTCATTCGCTTGGTCATCAGCTGGCACTCCCGGTGCGCTTGAGTATTTTCCAGGGGCTGTCCGCGTCACTGGCGTGAACATCTGCTGCCCGTAGTCTTGTTTCGGCCCTTAAATATCCTGCAATTACCGCAAATAGCTCTTTCTGCTGGTCGTTGCCACCATCGCCACTGTAGCCGTCAGGGAATTCTTCACCGATGAATCCGGTTGATATGTCGCCGCTGGCAAATGCTGGGTGACTCACCAGCGCGTTCAGAAACACCAGGTTGGTGGTGACGCCGCGAATATCAAAACTATCCAGAGCTTCCATGAGCCGCTGACGGGCCTGTTCTCGATCCTTACCCCAGACAATCAGTTTGGCGATCATCGGGTCGTAATAGATAGAAACTTCGCCGCCTTCAAAAGTACCGGAATCTACCCGAACCCCTTCACCGCTGGGTTCTTTATAGTCAATCAGGCGACCGATTGAGGGCAAAAAGCCACGGGCTGGGTCTTCTGCATAGACCCGCGCTTCCATCGACCAGCCGTTAATGCCGATCTGTTCCTGGCTCATCGACAGTGATTCACCGGAAGCGACCCGAATCATCTGCTCGACCAGATCCAGTCCGGTGGTCATTTCAGTCACCGGATGCTCAACCTGCAGGCGGGTGTTCATTTCGAGGAAATAGAACTTCTTGTCCGCATCCATGATGAATTCAACGGTGCCAGCGCTATGGTAGCCAACCGCCTGGGCAAGCTTCACCGACTGTTCGCCCATTGCCTGGCGTACTTCCGGGGTTACAAAAGCCGAGGGTGCCTCTTCAATAACCTTCTGGTGGCGTCTCTGTAGAGAGCATTCCCGTTCATTTAAATAGAGCGTTTTGCCCTGTTTATCCGCCAATACTTGTATTTCGATATGGCGTGGCTGAACAATGAATTTCTCGATAAAAACACGATCATCACCGAAGCCGCTGAGGGCTTCAGAGCTGGCCGCGCGAAAGGCCTCGGCTATGTCATCTGCGCCGCTGGCCACGCGCATGCCTTTACCGCCGCCGCCCGCAGTGGCTTTAACCATCACCGGATAGCCAATTTCGGCGGCCACAGTGGCGGCCTGGTCGGCGTCCTGGATCACGCCATCAAAGCCTGGAATAGTGCTAACTCCGGCTTCAGCAGCAAGACGTTTCGAGGTGATCTTGTCACCCATGGCAGCGACTGCCTTTTCGTCAGGTCCGATAAAGGCGATGCCAGCCTCTTTCAGCCGTCGGCTGAACTCAGCATTTTCGGAGAGGAAACCGTAGCCAGGGTGTACGCCGTCGGCACCACTTCGGTTGATCACTTCCATGATCTTGTCGATCTGCAAATAAGATTCGGCGGTTGGCGCGGGGCCGACGTTATAAGCCTCATCGGCCATAGAAACATGTTTAGCCAATTTATCGGCATCAGAGTAGATCGCCACGGTGGCGATACCCATTTTTTGACAGGTTTCCATCACGCGGCAGGCAATTTCGCCACGGTTAGCAATTAGAATTTTCTTTAACATTTTTATTTAACTACTTGAATGAAAAGGAAAGTACAGATTAAAGCGGGATGTTTCCATGCTTTTTGAAAGGCTTTTTAACGCTCTTGTTTTCGAGCATCCGCAAAGATTTACAAAGGATTTCGCGGGTGCTGTCGGGGCTAATTACTTCATCAACGTAGCCACGTTCGGCGGCGATGAAGGGATTCGCAAACCGTTCTTTATAAGAGGTTTCCAGCTTAAGGGCTTCAACAGCCGGGTCTTCGGCGCTGGCTATTTCACGGCGGTTAAGAATCTCCACCGCACCTTTGGCACCCATCACCGCAATTTCGGCCGTTGGCCAGGCCAGGTTGAGATCTGATTTAAGGTGCTTGGAACTCATCACATCATAGGCGCCGCCGTAGGCTTTGCGGGTGATCAGTGTGAGCTTTGGCACGGTTGCTTCAGCGTAGGCATAAAGCAGTTTAGCGCCATGTTTGATAATGCCACCGCGTTCCTGCTGGGTGCCGGGCATAAATCCTGGAACATCCACAAAAGTGATCACCGGAATATTGAAAGCATCGCAAAAACGGATGAAACGAGCCGCTTTGCGGGAGGAGTCGATATCGAGCACGCCGGCGAGTACCGCCGGGTTGTTGGCGACAATGCCAACTGTTTTGCCTTCCATGCGGCCAAAACCGATGAGGATATTACGGGCGTAATCGGGCTGGATTTCGTAAAAATCCCGATGATCGACCACTTTTTCGATCAGCTCACGAATCTCGTAGGGCTGGGTGTCGCTCTCCGGAATCAGGGTGTTCAGCGATGGTTCGCGACGGTCAAACGGATCATCGCAGGGGTAGGTGGGGGCTGAGTCCAGGTTATTCAGTGGCAGAAAATCGAACAGTCGACGGGTCTGGCGCATCGCCTCGACGTCGTTTTCGAAGGTGATATCACAGACCCCAGATTTGGTTGCATGGGTCGAGGCGCCACCGAGCTCTTCGGCGGTAACTTCTTCATGAGTCACGGTTTTAACCACGTCGGGCCCGGTGACAAACATGTAAGAGGTGTCTTTCACCATGCCGATGAAATCAGTAATAGCTGGTGAATAGACAGCGCCACCAGCGCAAGGGCCCATGACAATAGAGAGCTGAGGAATGACTCCGGAGGCTTCCACGTTGCGCAGGAAAATATCCGCATAGCCACCGAGGGAGGCGACTCCTTCCTGAATACGAGCACCGCCCGAGTCATTTAGACCAATCAGCGGGGCGCCCATTTCCATTGCCTTATCCATCACTTTGCAGATTTTCTCTGCATTGGTTTCGGACAGGGAACCACCAAACACAGTGAAATCCTGAGAAAAAACAAACACCAGGCGGCCATTGATGTGGCCATAGCCAGTGACCACCCCATCACCGGGAAATTGCTGGCCCGCCATGCCAAAATCCTGGCAGCGGTGCTGTTTCAATGCATCAAATTCGGTGAAAGAGTTTTCATCGAGCAGCAGCAGCAAACGCTCGCGGGCGGTGAGCTTGCCCTTGTTGTGTTGGGCGTCGATACGTTTTTGACCACCACCAAGCTCAGCAAGCTGGTGTCGCCGTTGAAGTTCGTCGGCAATTGAGTTCAAGGGAAATCCTCTGAAAAGATCGGTGGGAAGCCACCGGACGATTGTCGGCCACTTACCGTTGTTTGGAAAAAGTCGGTCAGTTTAACAAGAGCGCGGCGGGTTGGGGGAGTGGGTTCTAAATCAGCGCTGGCGAGATGGTCTGTTTTAACTGCCAGTAGATAGCGACATCGGTGACTGGACAGCAATCGAAAGCCTGCGGCTTAATCGGGTTGTCCGGTACCATGCGGCTTCTGGTCGGTCTTCGATCCCGGCAGGTAATGTTTCAACATCTAAGTGGTTGTCAGTGAAAAACTCATCTCAGCAAACTATGGCGGTCTCTGCCGAATTCGATCCTGATTGTCGGGCATGTCCCCGACTCAGTGACTTCCTCGATCAGGTGGTGGTGGA
>JAHRWJ010000154.1 GCA_019090185.1 Immundisolibacteraceae bacterium | reverse complement strand
GCCTGATCACACCAGAGCGCTTCCCACTCATCGTAGCGAGCCTCGTCGGCCAGCCGTGCTTCACGATAAATGAAAGCCTCAACAGCCGTTTTTTCTTCATAAGGCAACATTCAATATTCTCCGAATTTATTAGGCCGTAACATCCATAACGGTTTTGTAATGGGACCAAAAAGCCCGATTCGCAGTCTCATCAGAAAGGTGTGACACCGGATGGCCCTGTTCATCGACCCCCTCTCGATCCATACCCCGGCTCAGGTCTAGCCAGTCCGAGCCATGGGCCGCTAACCCAATTTGAGTCCGCTCTGCGATGGTCACGTCATCGGCCAGCAGAAACGCGGCTGGTCCCACCGCACCTTCGGTCTGGCGAATGGTGCGCTTGTTCATCTCCGGGGCGCCTTTAAGAAACAGTGGCGTATAAACCTGAACGCACTCATCAGGCCCAACCGGGAAATAAAAAACTATGTTCATCTCAGCCAGGAATAGATTTGGAAAAATAATGGCGTGAGGTGGGCCATTAACCAGTTTGCGCCGGGCCTCTTCCTCACCATAACGCTGGTTCATCGCTTCCACGTAGTTGGGAACCTTGGCCTCGGGCAACCGGCCATACCACTCAAAGGTCCGGTCGAAATGTCGGTAGCCAGGACTGAAATCAATTTCAGTATGGCCATTGCCCCAGTCACGAACCTGCGGCAGTGAGCCCTCACCCACGTAATCCGGAGCCTGGGAAGTGGTCGCCATCACAAACGATTGATGAGTCGCGGCAACGTGATAACCGTCGGTGTCATTCTCCGGCAGCATTTTCCAGTTCGATTTAAACCGATGCTGCAGCCACCCGCCACTGAGTTCAATTTCGCCTTCCGGGGACATATCGGCAACCCGGTCCAGCATCAGCGCAGCGTCGCCCAGATGATCGGCCAGGGTCAGCTCAGTTTCGCCCAAACAGGTAAAGACAAAGCCACGATAGCTATCCACATGATGGGCCTTGGGAATATCGAAATTCTGCTTTTCAAATCCTGCCCCATAGCCACTAGCTTCGGGTGTGTCGAGTAATTCACCATCGGTACCAAAAATCCAGCCATGATAAGGGCAGCGTAAATTCGTGTTATGACCCTTCTTTTTGGTACAGAGCAAATTACCCCGATGGGTACAGCGGTTCATCAGCACCTGGACCTGACCCTTCTCATCGCGAATCATCAACACCGGCTGTTCGCCGATGGTTCGGCGCACCCAGTCCCCCGGCTCTGGTATTTCACTGTCATGGCCGACGAATACCCAGCCGTTATGAAAAATACGCTCTATCTCCGCCTGGTAGATCTCTGAGTCGGTATAAAGAGAGCCGTGAATACGGTCACTCTGAATTAACTCGTCAAAATCAATTCCCTGTTTCGGGCTATTCATGTTGGTGGTCTCCATCAAATCTGTAGAGAGAAGACCATAAGTGAATCAACGGCTGCCAAGGTTGACACGGGTCAGTCGAACCCAGAACCGCAATTGAGCTACATCAACCTAACTTGAGACGAAAAAAAAGGACGGATACCGGTCACCCGGTATCCGTCCTTTTCGCAGAAATGCTTCGTATCAGCGGGTCATCAACTTCAACCACTGCCGATGCTGACCGACCATCAGGGTTTCATCTTCTGCGTCTGCACCGCCTGCAGCGGGATTAATACCCAATTCCTTAGCGGCGTAATCTGGCTGTGGCACCAGGTTTTCCATACCGCGGGCATAGCCATCAACCAGTTCGCCGTCGCCACCAACAAACCCAGCGTGGCAGGCATCAAAATTGACCAGGTCATCAGGGGTCGCCAGGCCGCTGGCGTTGTAAAAATCCTCGTACTGACGAATACGCAAGGTGCGCTCCTGCTGGGACTCACCTTTGGTTCCAAGGCAGTAGATCTGTACCGCCGTTTCGTCGGCACTGCGGGGTTGAACAACCCTAATTTGGGTTGAGATATGTTCCATCAGCAACAGATTGGGATAGATCACCACATTACGCTGGCGTTCGACCATCCATTTGGCTCTGCCTTCGCCAAATTTCTCTTTAAGTTCTTCATAGCGGGAAAATATCGGCCGATTTTCTGGCATTGGAAAAGTAATCCACATCACTGCATGGCCGTTTTTAAGGTCATACCAACCGCTCTCGCCGATCAATATCCTGTCATCAAAGGGCCGTTTGAGATCTTCAGCCCCTTCTTTGGCATGACGCTGCGGCGCGGTCGCAATCAACTTGAAGTAATTGCCATGGGTCGCTAACGCATGATAGCCATCAATGCCATTTTCGGGCTGCATCTTCCAGTTGCCCACATGCACGTATTTAGAACCACCGGGAATGACTTCCTGACCCTCATCGGTCTGATCGACCACCAGGTCAATAAAATGACGAGCCTCGGCCAGATGATCAACCAGGGTTGGTACGTCGTCACTTAGGCTACCAAACACAAACCCCCGATAAGACTCCACCTTAGCCAGTGACTTGAGTGAATGGCCATCATCTTTAAACCGTTTGGTGTAGTTGCCTTTCTGCTGATCGCGGACATCAACACACTCACCGGCACTATTAAAAACCCAGCCATGATAGGGGCAGGTAAGAAATTTTTCGTTACCACGTTCGGTGCGACATAACTGGGCGCCGCGATGACTACACGCATTGATAAAAGCGTTAATTCCACCGGCATCATCACGGGTCACTAAAATGGGTCGGCGACCAATTTTAGTCGAGTAGTAATCGTTGTTCTCTGGGATCAGGCTTTCGTGGCAGAGAAACACCCAGGTCGACTCGAAGATTTTTTCCATCTCCAGGTCAAAAATCTGCGGATCGGTAAAATTACGTTTGTCGACAAAGAAAGAACCGGCTTTTTCATCGTCCTGAATCAAGCTCTCCAGGGGCGGCAGTTCCATATCAATAGGGCTATTCATCTTTAAAACTCCTCCACAGTGTCATTAAAAATCAGCAAATCATGAGTCGTCAAACCCAACGCTCATGAACTCTCCACCGCCCGGGGTCAGCAACCAGAACCCGCAGCATTAACGCTAGATAATAGGCTTTTTACGAACTACAGGAAAGCATCGAACAACCAACACGCTGACGCGCCCAGTCAGGCCGCTTCTCAGAGTAATGATCAAACTCAGGTTGCTCGTCGTAAGGGTTTTTGATCACTTCAAACAGCTCCTGCAGCGGCTCATAGTTACCTTGCTCGGCCTCGTCGATCACCTGCTGCGCCAGATAATTACGTAGCAGGTATTTTGGATTGGTTCGGTTCATTAAACTTCGACGAGCTGAATCGTCGGCATTTTCAGCGACCAGCCGCTGGCCATAACGGCGTAACCACTCGATAGTTTGCAGCACGATCGCTTCCGGAATTTCATCAGGGGTGTAGTAGCAATCGGCCAG
>JAHRWJ010000153.1 GCA_019090185.1 Immundisolibacteraceae bacterium | reverse complement strand
TTTTCTTCGATTGTGACTAATAAATCATGGTCGGCTGCGGCGCTGGCAATGGCCTGGTCGTCGACCGGCTTTACAAAGCGCATGTTCCAAACACTGGCGTTGAGGCTGTCTGCCGCGGTTTGGGCCTCGGTTAACAGACTACCGAAGCTGAGGATGGCGACTTTTTGACCACTACGGACTTGTTCGGCTTTGCCTAGTGGCAGCTCATTGAGGTCTGGTTCAACAGTGGCCCCTGGTCCGCTGCCTCGGGGATATCTAACCGCCGCAGGGCCCTTGTGACGGTAGCCGGTGGTAAGCATCTGCCGGCATTCGTTCTCGTCGGCTGGTGCCATGATCAGCAGGTTGGGAATGCAGCTTAAAAAGCTTAGATCAAAGGCACCGGTGTGGGTGGCGCCGTCCGCACCGACCAGGCCAGCTCGGTCAATGGCAAACAATACCGGCAGGTCCTGAATACAGACATCGTGAATCAGCTGGTCATAACCGCGTTGTAGAAAGGTTGAGTAAATGGCCACCACCGGTTTCAGTCCTTCGGTGGCCATCCCTGCTGCCAGGGTGATGCAGTGCTGTTCTGCGATACCAACATCAACATAGCGATCGGGAAACTGTTCGGCAAATTTGACCAGCCCGGAACCCTCTTTCATCGCCGGGGTAATGCCGATTAATTTGTCGTCAGTGGCGGCCATATCGACCAGCCAGTCACTAAACACCGAGGTATAGGTCGCTGGTTTTTTGCTATTCGATGAGACCACGCCCTGGGCCGGGTCAAACGGGGAAACCCCGTGATACTGGATCGGGTTCTGTTCGGCCTGAGGGTAGCCTTTGCCCTTTTGGGTGACCACGTGCAGTATCTGTGGGCCTTTCTTAACTCTCAGCTTTGCTAGCGTGTCGGCCAGGGTTTCAACATCGTGGCCATCAACCGGGCCGTAGTAGCTAAAACCAAGCTCCTCAAATAGGGTGCCGGGCACCACCATGCCTTTTACATGCTCTTCTGTGCGTTTTGCCAGCTCGCGGATCTGCGGCATTTTGCCGAGTACCTGCTTGCCGTGTTCGCGAAGGCTGCCGTAGAGACCGCCAGCGAGTATGTTGGTTAAATGTTGGGAAAGCGCGCCAACATTTTTTGAAATTGACATGTCGTTGTCGTTGAGCACGACCAGCAGGTCGGCGCCAACATCGCCAGCATGGTTCATGGCCTCATACGCCAGTCCAGCCGTCATGCTGCCATCACCAATGATGGCGGCGACTCGGCGTTCGCTATTTTGAGTTGATGCGGCCATTGCCATGCCCAGGGCGGCGCTGATTGAGGTGCTGGAGTGGCCAGCCCCAAATGCGTCGTATGGGCTTTCGCTACGTTTTAAAAACCCCGACAGCCCATTCTGTTTGCGGATTGACGCCATTTGGCTCCGGCGTCCGGTTAATGCTTTGTGAGGGTAGCACTGGTGGCCGACATCCCAGACCAGCCGATCATCCGGTGTGTTATAGGTGTAATGCAGGGCAACAGTGAGCTCAACCACGCCTAGACCGGCGGCAAAATGGCCGCCACTAGCACTGACCGATTCAATCAGAAATTGGCGTAGTTCGTCGGCCAGCTGAGGTAGCTGAGCACGATCAAGTTCTCGGAGTTGGTCGGGCAGCTCGATTTCATCGAGCAGGGGATAACGGCTCATTAAGGGGATTTCAAAGGTAATTTAATGGGTGCGCTGGCGTTGATACTGTACCAGTTGGCGAAGTTTGCTGGCTTCGGCTCCAAAATCGGCTAATGCATCCAGTGCCCGTTCACTACAGTGATCTGCCGCCTGCTGCGCGCCGTCTAAGCCCAATAGTGTGACATAGGTCGGCATGAGACGGGCATCATCTGATCCGCTGGGTTTGCCAAGTTGCTCGGTATCTGCGGTCACATCAAGGATGTCATCGCAAATTTGAAAACAGAGCCCCAAATTAGCGCTGTACTGATCTAAAGCCAGAAAGGTCGGTGTTTCAGCGTGATGGCCAGAAGCGATGGCTGCCAGCCGACAACTGGAGCGGATCAGGGCGCCGGTCTTGAGCCGATGCATCTGTTCAAGCGCATTCAGGTCAAGGCCAGTCTCGCTGGCTGCCAGGTCAATCACCTGGCCGGCCGCCATGCCTGATGAGCCGATTGCAACGGCGAGTTCCAGCACCATCTGGCTGCGTTGTGATGGTGACAGTTTGTTGTTGGATTGGGCCAGGATTTCAAATGCCAGGCTCTGCAGGGCATCGCCGGCAAGCACTGCCGCTGCTTCCCCGAAGGCGATATGACAGCTTGGCTTACCCCGCCGGAGGTCATCGTCGTCCATGGCTGGCAGATCATCGTGAACCAGTGAATAGGCGTGGATGATCTCGACAGCGGCGGCGGCGGGGTCGAGTTTGTTTTGTTCACCATTGAGCATTTCACCGGTGGCATAAACCAGCGCGGCCCGAACCCGTTTGCCGCCACCTAGCAGGCTATAACGCATTGCTTCGCGTAATTTGGGTGCAGGGGTTGAGTCGGCGGGCAGGTAGTCGGCTAACAGCTGTTCAGTGTGCTCGCGCACCTGATTGAGGAAACCACTGAAACTCATTGTTGGTCCGAACTTTCATCGGTCCCGAGATCGAGCTCACC
>JAHRWJ010000152.1 GCA_019090185.1 Immundisolibacteraceae bacterium | reverse complement strand
GTGAAACCGTCAAAATTCCCACCAAAAAAACCGCTGAACCAACTTTTCATCATGGCCGCGGTGGCCAGGTAGAGAAAATTTATCCAGGCAATCAGGAGTTTGACGCCGGTGACCAGATTGCCCGCCCCGAAGGCGGTCAGGGCGGTGGTGGCAAACAGGCCAGTGACCAGGGCGAAGGACAAGACGAATTTGCATTTGAAATTAGCCAACAGGAATTCCTTGATCTGCTGTTTGAAGATCTTGAACTGCCTAACCTGACCCGTAAAACCCTGGCTCACAACGACGAATTCAAACGGGTCCGGGCCGGCTTTAGCACCTCAGGTTCCCCGGCTAATGTCAGCATCATTCGCACTATGCGAGCGGCCTCCGCGCGTCGGATAGCCCTCAGCGCTGGTAAACGGTCTGAACTACGAGCGCTGCTCAAAGAGCGAGATCTATTAGAACAAGAAGGTCTCGCCGATGACGACACCCTCCATGAACTCGACGAGAAGATTATCGCCCTGCGTGAACGCATCAACCGGGTGCCGTTCATCGATGATTTTGATTTACGTTATCACCAGACCATTCGCCAGCCAGTACCGCGATCAAAAGCGGTAATGTTTTGCGTGATGGATGTTTCCGGGTCGATGGATCAGAGCGATAAAGACCTGTCGAAACGGTTTTTCATTCTGCTCTATCTTTTTCTAAACCGCCATTACGAACACACCGAAGTGGTGTTTGTGCGCCATCACACCAAGGCAGCCGAAGTCGACGAACAGGAGTTTTTCTACTCCAGAGAGACCGGCGGCACCGTAGTTTCCAGCGCTCTCAACCTGGTTCAGGAGATCATCACCGAGCGGTTTCCACTCAATGAATGGAACGTCTATGTGGCTCAGGCCTCAGATGGTGATAACTGGCCCGATGATGGCCATAAATGTGAAAAGCTGCTCACCGGATTATTACCCCAACTGCAGTACTACGCCTACGTGGAAATTTCTAACCAGGATAAACCCCTGTGGCAAACCTACGCACCCTATCAGCAGCAGCATCCAAGCCTGTTTGCCATGCAGCACATCACCGGCCCGGAAGATATATACCCGGTTTTGAGAGACCTTTTTAAGAAGCAGGCAGCATGAAAAAACAACAGCCTATATCAACCGATTCGGACTGGAATTTTCCGTTGCTAGAGCAGTATGAAGCGGCCATCAGCAAGGCGGCGGCGGCCCATGGTCTGGACACATTCCCTAATCAAATCGAACTCATCAGTTCGGAGCAGATGATGGATGCCTACGCCTCAGTCGGGCTGCCGATCTATTATCACCATTGGTCATTCGGTAAACGTTTCATCCATACCGAACAGGCCTACCGCCGCGGACAGATGGGACTGGCTTACGAACTGGTCATCAACTCAAGCCCCTGTATCGCCTACCTGCAGGAAGAAAACACCCTGACCATGCAGGCCCTGGTAATCGCCCACGCCTGCTTTGGCCATAATTCGTTTTTTAAAGGCAACTACCTGTTTAAAACCTGGACCGACCCCGAGTCAATCGTTGACTACTTGGTGTTTGCTCGTGATTACATTAGCAAATGCGAGGCCCGTTATGGAGAAGAGGAAGTCGAGTCGTTACTCGATGCCTGCCACGCATTAATGAACTACGGCGTTGACCGTTATCAGCGCCCCCACCCGATCTCCATGGCCGAAGAAAAAGCCCGCCAAACTCAGCGCGAAGAGTCTCTGCAGCAACAGGTTAATGACCTCTGGCGCACCATTCCTACCAAAGACCAGCCCGAGGAAAATTTAGGTGAAGAACCCTACCCGGCTGAACCACAGGAAAACCTGCTCTATTTTTTCGAAAAAGACGCCCCCCTGCTGGCCCCCTGGCAGCGGGAGATCATCCGCATCGTGCGTAAAATGGGCCAGTACCTCTACCCCCAACGCCAGACCCAGGTGATGAACGAAGGCTGGGCCTGCTTCTGGCATTACCAACTGCTCCACGATCTCTACGAGCAGGGACTGGTCAGCGACGGTTTCATGATCGAATTCCTGCAATCCCACACCAACGTGGTGTTCCAACCCGCGTTTGACAGCCCCATGTTCAGCGGCATCAACCCTTATGCACTCGGGTTTGCAATGATGTGTGACATCCGCCAGATCTGCGAATCTCCGGACGACGAAGACCGCTACTGGTTCCCTGATCTGGTGGACACCCCGTGGCGGGAATCCCTGCATTTTGCAATGGCCAACTTTAAGGATGAGAGTTTTATCCAACAATATCTTTCCCCGCGGCTGATCCGCAAAATGCGCCTGTTCGGGGTGATGGACGACGCCAGTAAAAACTACCTGGAAGTCACCTCCATTCACAACGACCAGGGCTACCAGCACATTCGTGACGCACTGGCAGGCATGTACAACCTGGGCAACAACGAACCTAACATCCAGGTCGTCAACGCCAATATTCGAGGCGACCGCACGTTAACCCTGGTACACCGTATGTTCAACAACCGGCCACTGGACGCCGACTCCGGCATTGATGTCATGCGTTACATCCAGCGACTCTGGGGATTCGATGTCAACATGGAATCCCGCCAGGATGAAAAACTGATTCAAACCCTGCAGTGGCCCCCACCGGTTGAAGCCAAACCAGAGCTCAACATGGCTGCGGTGGCTATAGTCATTTAGTGCTTTGCTGCCAGCGCTAATAGGTTTGCAGTTAGTTTAAGAGCTAGCCAACTAGCCCATTCAACCATTTGCAAAAAGTGATTCACTAGAGGCAAGATGGGGACTCGGGAATATGC
>JAHRWJ010000151.1 GCA_019090185.1 Immundisolibacteraceae bacterium | reverse complement strand
TTTTTAAAGGAAGTCAGTCGGGCTCGAACCTTTGGGTTTATGAGTGATATCGAAGCACTCAGAGCCCAGGGTCTGGCGCTGGGTGGTAGTCAGCAAAATGCTATTGTTGTAGATGATTACCGAGTCATTAACGACGATGGCCTGCGTTACGAAGATGAGTTTGTTAAACACAAGGTGCTGGATGCGATTGGTGATCTCTACCTGCTGGGCAGCAGTTTAGTAGGGGCCTTTTCCGGATTTAAGTCCGGACATGCGCTCAATAACCAGCTGCTCAAGGCTTTGATCGCTCAGGAAGATGCCTGGGAATCGGTGACCTTTGACGACGAAGATGAAGTGCCGATCAGTTTCATAAGCCCGGCATATTCCGCAGCCTGATTTACACTGAGCTACCGCCAAAAATAGTTAACTGTCTTAATGGCCTGATCTGTCGGCGAGCTTTTTCAAAGCCTCGGCCAGCTTCGGGCTACGCACGCCCTCGCTGGTTTGTGCGATCAGTTCGGCACTGGCATCGCTGAGTCGTTCTGCCCGTTGGCTAATTTGGCCGGCTTCGTGCTCAGCCGGTCGTGGTAACAATTCAGAACCAGGCCTCCAGTCGCGGTTAACCATCACCCGAAGCGAGTGGATCTCACCGAGCCCGTTACGACCGCTTAACTCATTCAACAGTTGATATTCCATGAACCTGAGTCTGTTAGCAATGACGTTACTGTTACAGATTAATGTCAGTGTTTGGTCGCGGATATCGCCCAACCAAACCTGGTCTCTTAACAGGCTGGGAATCACACCACTGACCTGATCGGCAATAGCGCTGAGCGCAGCCGTTCGGGCGATTACTTTTGCTAATCCACCTTCGGCTTCATTGAATAACTTGTTTAGAGAGCGGCTGCGGCTCATAATTAGTGGTTTGCGCTGATGATAAGTTAGCTGGCTGCTATTTAAGATTTTTCTTATATTGTCGAAAAACAGAGTCAGCCATAGAAATGCAGATATTATCAAAATGATGGCTTTAAATTCCCCTTAGCGGGATCTGTTTTTTGTAAGGTTCGTAAAACAACAACTTACGAACGGGGTGGAAGTAACTAAAATGCAATTATTGTGGGTTTCTCAGGGCAAGGTTCGTCAATTCGGGTGGCGCCAGATCACTGGCGTGCTGGTATTTGGTCTGCTGTTTTTGCTGTTACCCATTGGCTATTATCTGCAGTTTCATTCTAGCGTTAGTTTTACATTCAATGAGCAGCCGTTATCTGCCACAGAAACAGTTGACCCGTTAACCATCAGAGAGGCGCTGGTGACCGCGGATGCCCGTATTGCTGCGCTAGCAGGTAGGCTTGGCGAGTTGCAGGGCAGGCTTATCCGGCTAGAGAGTCTTGGCCATCAGGTCGGTGAGCTGGCCGGTTTTGATGAGCAGTTATTAAATTTTGATCAGCCGATTGCAGTTGGTGGGCCAGTTGACGATGAGGGCGTGCTGAGTTTGCCGGTATTGATTAGTGAACTTCGTCAGTATGCGGCCCGTTTAGATGATCGGGTGGTGCGATTTGAATTACTCGAACAGGCGATGGTTGACTCCCATGTTGATGCGCAGCGCCAGCCCAGTGGGCGGCCCACCCGAAGTGGTTGGCTGTCATCCGCTTATGGCTATCGGACCCACCCAATTTCAGGGCGACGTCAGTTTCATCAGGGTGTGGATCTTGCCGGGTTAAAGAATGATCCGGTCGAGGCGGTTGCCAGCGGCCTGGTGACCTGGTCAGGGACGCGCAGCGGATACGGCATGCTCATTGAAGTAGATCATCGAAACGGTTACCGCACGCGATATGGTCACAACCAGGAAAACATGGTTAATGTGGGCGAATTGGTGAAGCAGGGCCAGGTGATTGCTAAAATGGGCAGTACCGGCCGCTCGACCGGCCCCCATGTGCATTTTGAAGTGCTCAAAGACGGCAAAAAGATCGACCCAAAAAAATACCTTCAAGGTCAGCGAATTGCTCACTTGACCCACTGATACTTCTTCTGGATTTAATTAATGTTCAAGGCCCTGGTTACCCGGGTTTTCGGCAGTCGTAATGATCGTCAGATCAAACGCTACCGAAAAAACGTAAATATTATTAATGGTTTAAGTGAAGAATTTGCCGCGTTAACGGACGAGCAACTAACCGCTAAGACCGCAGGTTTTCGGCTCAGGCTTGACCAGGGCGAGAGCCTTGAAGAGTTGCTGCCAGAAGCCTTTGCAACCGTGCGAGAGGCTGCCTGGCGGGTTTTGCAGATGCGTCATTTCGATGTTCAGCTGATCGGCGGCATGGTGTTGCATGCGGGTCGAATTGCGGAGATGCGTACCGGCGAAGGTAAAACCCTGTCTGCGACGCTGCCCGCCTATTTGAATGCACTGCCGGGGGATGGTGTGCACGTGGTGACGGTGAATGACTACCTTGCCCAGCGTGATGCGGGATGGATGGGGCAGATCTATGAATTTCTGGGTCTTTCTACCGGCGTTGTCATCTCTGGCCTGGAACCTGATCAGAAAAAAGCGGCCTACGCTTGTGATATTACCTACGGTACCAATAACGAATTTGGTTTCGATTATCTGCGCGACAACATGGCCTTTAGCGCCGAAGACCGGGTGCAGCGCGATAAGGTTTTTGCTATCGTCGATGAGGTTGACTCGATTCTGATCGATGAGGCGCGTACTCCGCTAATTATCTCTGGTCCCGCCGAGGGCGATACCGGGCTTTATCAACGGTTACACAAGTTGGTACCGAAATTAGAACGCCAGCAGGAAGAGGAAGGTCCGGGTGACTATTCGGTTGATGAGAAAAATCGGCAGATTTTTCTGACCGAGTCAGGTCACGAGCATATAGAAAAAATTCTGGTGGATGCGGGCATCCTCGGTGATGGAGCCAGTCTTTATGACGCTTCCAACGTCACCACCATGCACTATCTGAATGCGGCTATCAGGGCTAACACTCTATTTGAAAAAGATGTGCACTACGTGGTTAATAATGGCGAAGTGGTCATTGTCGACGAGTTTACCGGTCGTCTGATGTCAGGCAGACGTTGGTCTGACGGCCTGCATCAGGCCGTTGAAGCTAAGGAAGGTGTCGCCATTCGTCAGGAAAACCAGACCCTGGCTTCGATTACTTTTCAGAATTATTTCCGGCTCTACGAAAAACTGGCGGGGATGACCGGCACCGCCGATACCGAAGCTTATGAGTTCCATCAGATTTACGGGCTAGAAGTCCTGGTAATCCCAACCCATCAGACCATGGTCCGAGAAGATTTTGGTGATCAGGTTTTTCTCAGTGTCGAAGAGAAATATGATGCAGTCTATCTGGATATTGTTGCCTGCCAGGAAAAAGGTCAGCCAATCTTAGTCGGCACCGCCAGTATCGAGAGTTCTGAATTACTGTCAGGTCGATTACGCAAACAGAAAATCCCCCATGAAGTGCTCAACGCCAAACAGCACGAGCGGGAGGCCGAGATTATTGCCAATGCTGGCATGTTCGGGGCCGTCACTATCGCCACCAACATGGCCGGGCGAGGCACCGATATTGTTCTGGGTGGTAACCTGGAGGCGATGCTGGCCAAGGCTGATGCCGCCGAGCATGAATCGATCCGGGCAAAGTGGCAGCAGGACCATGATCAGGTATTGGCACTGGGTGGATTGCACGTCGCTGGTACCGAGCGAAATGAATCTCGCCGGGTAGACAATCAGTTGCGCGGGCGTTCCGGTCGCCAGGGCGATCCAGGCTCTAGTCGCTTTTATCTCTCTTTGCAGGATGATCTGATGCGTATTTTCGCCTCAGACAAGGTTTCTGGCTGGATGCAGAAATTAGGGCTGGAAAAAGGTGAAGCGATTGAACACCGCTGGGTCACTCGGGCGATAGAAAATGCGCAGCGTAAAGTTGAAGGGCGCAACTTCGACATGCGTAAACAGCTGCTTGAGTATGATGATATTGCCAACGAGCAGCGTCTGTTGATCTATCAACAGCGTAAAGAGCTACTAGAGGCAGACGCGGTAACTGAAACCGTTAATAACATGCGCGAAGATGTCTTGACGGCGCTGGCAACGACGGGTCTGTCTGCCACTGCGCTGCCAGAAGAGTGGGAGCTAAAGTCACTACATGATCAGTTGGCGTCAGAATTTGCGTTGCAGATCGATTTTTCAAAATGGGTGTCGGACCATAGTGACGCCACTGTCGAGGGTTTTGGTGAGATGGTCTATGGCGCTGCCGATGCGCTGATTGAGGCTAAACGCAGCAGCTTGCCTGATGACCTGCTCGAACAGGTGGAAAAATCCGTCATGTTGCAGGTGCTTGATAGCCAATGGAAGGATCACCTGGCAGCGATGGATCATCTGCGACAGGGAATTCACCTACGCGGTTATGCGCAGAAAAATCCCAAACAGGAATATAAGCGCGAAGCATTCGATATGTTTTCGCAGATGCTCGAACGGGTTAAGCATGAAGTCACTAGCATGCTCATGCGAGTAGAGTTTCGAGCCCCGGAAGACGCTGAGGCGATTGATGAGCAGCGTCGTCACTCTGCAGAACTGAATATGCAACATGCCCAGGCTGCGGGATTATCAGCGCAGGAGCCTCCGGGTTCGGCCGCTGAAGCTGCCGCGCCTGGACAGAGCCAGGGTCCATTGGCCCGTCCGGTTGCCGGAGCAGCAGCCAGGCCTGGTCCTGCCCCACAGATTCGGGGTGGCGAGAAAGTCGGTCGCAATCAGCCTTGTCCCTGTGGGTCAGGTAAAAAATATAAACAGTGTCACGGCAAGTTGGGGTAGTTAAAAAAAGCCCATGAATCCAAGTTTACAATCTGAGTTGGTATTGCTGCCAGTGGCCGGCGTGCGGCTGGCGACCGCAGCCGCAGGAATCAAAAAAAGTGCTAATGAAGATCTGCTGCTGATAGAAATTGCCGACCACTCCCAGGTGGCTGCGGTGTTTACGGCAAACCGGTTTGCGGCTGCGCCGGTAGAACTTTGCCGGCAATATTTGCAGGAGGCTAAGCCGCGTTATCTGTTGATAAATAGTGGTAACGCCAATTGTGGTTTGGGTGCTGCTGGCCTGGAAGCCGCGCGCATCTGCTGTGAATCGGTCGCCAGCGCGGCGGCGGTTAGCCTGGAAAGCGTATTACCGTTTTCAACCGGCGTAATTGCAGAGCCATTACCGGCGCAAAAAATCGTTACCGCAGTACCTGATTTGCTCAAAAGTCTCGATTCAGACCAGTGGGTCGCCGGGGCGGACGCAATTCGCACCACTGATACGGTTGCCAAGGGCGGCTCTCGTGTTATCGATATTGACGGCGTGGCGGTTACGATCACCGGCATCTGCAAAGGCTCCGGCATGATTCGGCCCAATATGGCCACCATGCTGGCCTACATTGCTACCGATGCGGCTGTGGCTGATGAGGTATTACAGCCACTGCTAAACCGGGCAGTGGGTCGCAGTTTCAATTGCATCTCGGTGGATGGCGATATGTCTACTAACGATGCCTGCTTGCTAATTGCTACCGGTAAAGCCGGTAACCCTGAGCTTGGTCCTGAAATGGCCGAACCGTGGCGCCGGTTTGAGCAGGCAGTCACAGAGCTCTGCACCGAGTTAGCCCAGCTAATTGTTCGCGATGGTGAAGGCGCAACTAAGTTCATCACCATCCAGGTACGTGGCGCCGCAGGCGATGCAGATGCCCGCGCCGTGGCCGAAGCAGTGGCACATTCACCACTGGTGAAAACGGCTTTTTTTGCCAGCGATGCTAACTGGGGCCGAATATTGGCGGCGGTAGGCTATGCGCCGATAGCAAACCTGGATATTAACAAGGTTGAAATTTTCCTCGGTGATGTCTGTATTGTACGAAATGGCGCCCGGGCAGATGAATATGAAGAGGCCGCCGGTGCCGCGGTAATGGCCCAGGGCGACATAACCCTGACCATCGACCTGCACAGTGGAGATGGCCGACTTGATTTCTGGACTTGCGATCTGTCCTACGATTACGTGCGTATCAACGCAGAATATCGAACCTGACAGCGCTTGACTGATTTGAACCCGTTATTTCCGGTTCGGATTTGCCATCATGGCTAACATCACACCGCCCACCAAACAGGTCAATGTGGCATTAGCGGTAGTGCGTGACGCAGCTGGACAACTGCTGGTGGGTCGCCGTGAGGATCAGCTTCACCAGGGTGGATTACTAGAATTCCCTGGTGGCAAAATCGAGGCCGCTGAGTCAGCCGCAGATGCGATGGTTCGCGAACTCGAGGAAGAAACCGGGTTGGTTGCCCAGACCTTTAGGCCGCTGATCACGGTTCCCCACTTTTATCCAGCATCAATCGATCACCCTGCCCTGAAGGTGCTGCTGCATGTGTTTCTAGTTTCGCAATGGCAACAGCCAGCTGCTGTGCCTGCTATCACTGGTTGGCACTGGGAATTGCTCAATTCACTGCAGGTAAAAGATTTTCCGCAAGCCAATATAGCGATATTCAGCGCCCTTCGTTTGCCGGAGGAGTTGATGATTACCGCGGCTTTGGGGGGTGACCGGCATCGTCTGTGGAGCTCAATTCGCGACGCGATAACCACTGGGGTGAGACTGGTCTGTCTGCGTGACCCAGGGCTATCCGGTCAGCAATATCAGCAGGTGGCCTCGGATCTGATCGCCGAGTTCAAATCCGAGACTTGTCAGCTATTGGTCAACTGTGATCCCTCTTTGGCAGTGGTCGACGAGGCCGACGGTTTGCATTTATCCTCCTCGCGACTCTCAGCGCTGAGTTCTCGACCAATTGCGGCCGATTGTTGGTTGTCTGCGTCTTGTCATAATTTGGCAGAATTGGAGCAGGCAGCGGCGGTTGGTGTTGATTTCGTAACCCTCTCCCCAGTCCAGCCAACTACTTCACACCCGCAAGCTGAGCCGCTTGGTTGGAGTCGGTTTACCGAGCTTGTTCAGCAAACTGTTATGCCGGTATTTGCACTTGGGGGGGTTAGCCGCCAGGACCGGAGCTTGGCGCAGCAGGCAGGAGCTCAGGGGGTGGCCGGTATCCGGCTTTTTCAATGATTGAGTAGAAACCACCCAGAAATCTGCGCTGACTGCTTTTGCGCGCGGGACTTTGACCGGGCGGCTAGTGATGAGCGTGGTGGCAGACGTATAATTCACCGGGTTTTAGACTAATTGAGAATATTTGATCAGGCAGCCTGGAGTGTGTTTCCTGGCCAGCTTTAATTCTCTAACAATTTCGGCTCTGATGATCCCTAATCAGAGCCATTTTTATGCAGGCAATATTTAACATGAGCTCTTCTTTACAGGCCCCGGCTGGTGGCATCTTGACGTTTCAGGACATGCTGCTGCGGCTGCAGCAGTATTGGGCTAATCAGGGCTGTGCGCTGTTGCAACCTTTTGATATGGAGGTCGGTGCAGGTACTTTTCATCCGGCGACCTTTTTACGGGCGATTGGTCCAGAGGCCTGGGCAGCAGCTTATGTGCAGCCATCGCGCCGACCCACTGATGGTCGCTATGGCGAAAACCCCAACCGATTACAACATTACTATCAGTATCAGGTGGTGATCAAACCCTCGCCGGCTAATATTCAGGATCTCTATCTGGAGTCTCTGCGGGAACTGGGTATTGATACTCTAAAAAACGATGTCCGTTTTGTAGAGGACAACTGGGAGTCGCCAACACTTGGGGCCTGGGGCCTGGGGTGGGAAGTCTGGCTCAACGGTATGGAAGTTACCCAGTTCACCTATTTTCAGCAGGTCGGTGGTCTGGCCTGTCGTCCGGTCACCGCCGAGATCACCTATGGTCTTGAGCGTATCGCCATGTATCTACAGGGCGTGGATAGTGTTTATGACCTGGTCTGGGTGGAGGGTGCCAACGGCACGGTCACCTACGGCGATGTGTTTCACCAAAATGAAGTTGAGCAGTCCGCCTACAATTTTGACTGGGCCGATGTAGATCATTTGCTGGGTCAGTTTGATGCCAGTGAGCGTCAATGCATGGCGCTGGTTGAGGGTAACTTACCGCTGCCAGCCTATGAACAGGTGTTAAAGGCTTCCCACGCCTTTAACCTGCTGGATGCCCGCAAGGCCATTAGCGTGACCGAACGGGCCCGATATATCTTGCGGGTAAGAACCATGGCCCGCGCGGTCGCTCAGCGCTACGCAGATCGGTTTGAGGAAACAGCAGAACTCG
>JAHRWJ010000150.1 GCA_019090185.1 Immundisolibacteraceae bacterium | reverse complement strand
TAATAAGAAGTTACTATTAGTTTGTAATGTTTATTCGAGTTTGCTAGCCTAACTGCACAAAACTAATGGGATCGTTCGTTTTAGTAGTTTCTTTTGGTGGGGTGAGGGCTTTTTTTGGTTGGCCCGTACTTTGCGACTTTGGGTTCAGGTGAAACAATGCGTAACAAAATACTCAACGTAATCATACTGATGGCGTTTATATCGCCGGTGTCGGTGTATGCGTTGGGGCTCGGTGAATTAACGTTACGCTCCTATCTGAATCAGCCGCTGGCGGCAGAGGTCGCGCTCATTGGGGTGGAATCCGGTGATGCTGAAGTAATTCAGGCGCGGTTGGCTTCGTCTGCTACCCATAAAAAAGCGGGGCTTGAGCGGCCCTTCTCGTTGGCAGATTTAAAGTTTTCGGTTGAGGAAGCGGCCAATGGCGTGCCTTTCATTCGAGTTTTTACCGAACGAGCCACGGCTGATCCCTATTTCAACTTTTTAATCGAAGTGAGTGGACCGCAGGGCTCGGTGCTTCGTGAATATACCCTGTTGCTGGACCCCCCTCCTCAGGCGAAAACGCCATCTGTATCGATAACCCCGATCGAAATTCCCCAGGTGGTTCGCAGTACGCAAGCGTCTGGCAGTGTCGATGCTGATTTGTTGGCGATGCCTAAGGTTGCCACCGTTGATGGCGAGCAATATGGCCCAACAGCAATCGGCGACACGCTTTGGGAGATAGCGCTTAAGGTTCGGCCTGCCGGTGTCAACGTTAATCAGGCAATGATTGCGATCGTCGCGGCAAACCCTGATGCGTTTATTGATAACAACATCAACCTGATGCTGGCTGGCAAAGTGTTAAGGCTGCCTGATCAGGCGGGTTATCAAAATCTGGATGTTAGTGCTGCACGAGATGAATTTGCCCGCCAGCAGGACGCTTGGAAACAGTTCAAGCAGAATTCTCCAGCCGTTGCGCCGCCATTAGTGGTTGTTGACTCAGGTCGTGGTGCAGTGATTCGGCAGCCTGAAACAGACTCAGTTCCTGTTTCCGGGCCAGCGGAAGCTGTGGGCCGGGTTCGTCTAGTCGGTGCGGCTACTGGGAGTGAAGTCGCCGTGGTAGCTGGGACATCGGCAGGCAGCTCAGCTCAGGTCTCCGAGCACATTGAATTACTGGAGGAGTCTCTTGAGGTTCGGGAGCGTGAAAACCAGGAGTTACGCGAGCAGATCAATCAGCTGGAATCGCAGTTGGCTACACTGCGAGAGCTCGCCAAACTAGCCAATTTGGCACCAACACTGGGTACACCCGGTAGTGCTGTTGAACCAGAAGTTCCTGAGCAGCCAGCCGGTTCGTCGGTAGTTGAGCCGGCAGTTGAGGCAAAAGCACCATTGGTAGAAACCCTTGATGGTGGGGTAGAAACGGCTCCTGTTGATCAATCCCAGCAGGCCAAAGAGGCAGAGCCTGTTGTTAGTGGGGGGGCTGCACCCCCAGAGGCGACAGCGGAGCCGGCTGAGCAGAAGGAAGAACGCAAGCGTCCTACCAAGGCGGGCCCGGTTAAGTCATCGTCTGCGGATGGTGGGCTATTTGATCTACTGCTAGCTAACTGGGTTTACCTTGTTGCAGCTGTGACATTGCTGGTGCTTGCCTTTGTTGGTCTCGCACTGCGCAGTGGCAAGAAAAATAAGGTTGATTCGCTCGATGAGCTTGACCTTGATGACGAAGAAAAGACCTTGGTCAGAACACCTGCTGCTGTTCCAGCTGAGCAGGCCGGGCTGGGTGATGTCCAGGCGACTGAAACTTTGGTCAGTGATGTCGATGCTCTGGAAGACACGACTTCATTTCTAGATGACTTTGTAGCGCCGAGTGTGGGTGTCGCGGCTGAAACAGAGCTAGAGGATGTTGATCCGATTGCCGAAGCGGATGTATTCATTACTTATGGCCATCACGAGCAGGCGGAAGAAATTATCCAGGATGCGATCCAGTATGACGATCGCCTGGCGTTAAAACTCAAACTACTTGATATTTATTACAGCCAGGAAAAAGGTGATGAATATGAGCAGTTTGCCGGTGAGCTTAAAGGGCTTCAGACAGATGATGCTGACACCTGGGAGAAAATTGCGGCTTTAGGATTGGCATTAAAGCCGGATAGTGAATTGTTTAGCGGCTCTACCCTTGATGCGAGTCAGGTTGGGTCTCTGGTTGCTGCTTCGACAGTTCAGGATGAGCTTGATCTTGATGACGAAGGCGGCGATGACGGGAGCCTGGAGCTTTCTGAAGCAGTTGACGATTTTGATTTAGGTGATCTGGGTGATGATTTATCAGGGGGTGAAGCTGAAAGCTTTGATGAGTTATCGACTTCATTTGACCTGGATAGTCTGGCAGAAGAGTCACCGCAGATTAGTGATGATGTTGCTGGCTTAGCTGATGATGGCTCGGCCGTCGAATTGGATGTTACGGAGATTTCTACCTCTATCGAGCTAGGTGACTTAGTCGGTGAGCAAGGTGTGCCAGAAGTTGAAGATCTGCCGGGTGACTCTGCTGCTCTCGAATTTGATCTCTCGCCTGAAGCTGATTCAGAACTCGGTGATGTTGAAGAATCCACGTTGGGTGAAGGCCAGCACACAGAGCTTTCTACATCAATGGATCTGGATGCCTATACCGGTGACACGGCTGTTGATTCAGGGCAGCAGGCAGAGTCTACAGCTGGAGATGATGGAAATGGTCTGGATTTCGATCTCTCTGCTATTGACGAAGAAAAGTCTGCGGCTGAGGAACTCTCAGAGCCGGATGAGGACGATCAAGAGAATACAGTTAATTTTGACTCAATGGAATCTGACGATGAACTGGCGTTAGATGAAGGGCTGAATGCAGAGCCTTCAACCGGTGATGATGGAGAGACTCTGGATTTTGATCTTTCTGCTATCGACGAAGAAGAGCCTGCGGCCTCAGAGCCGGATGAGGACGATCAAGAGAATACAGTCAATTTTGACTCGATGGATTTTGACGATGAGTCGCCTACTGAAGAGTCGAGTTCAACGCCCCATGATGCTGCGCCAGAAGTTCAGATTGATGAAGAGGCGATCCTTGATTTTGAACTCGATGTTGCTGGCGATGAGAGTGAGTCTGGATTAGATAATAACGATTCTGGAAAGCTAGTAGAAGTAGACGATTCACTAGCTAGTCTGGACTTCGATGACGAAGATCTCGGCTTGGAAGGGACTTTGATCGCTGATATCAGCAGCGCTGACAGTCTTGCCGATGATGAAATTGTCGCAAGTGCAGAAACTGAGGAAACCCAGGTTTTAGAGCAGGAAGAGCCTGAGGCTAGTCTGGAAATTCAGTTTGATGAATTTGTTGATGAAACCGGTGACGAAGTTGAATTGCTAGACCAGGAATCTTCGCAGGAGAGTGATGCGGAGTTTACGCTTGAAGAGGGTGGTCTTGACCTGGATTCTGGCGAAGAGCTGTCCATTGATATTGAACTCGATGCGGCAAATGAGCCTGGTGGTTTAGAGTTAAATGGTGATTCGAGCGACGAACAGTCCGCTGAGTTAACCATTGAGCTAGGTGATGGCGATGATATCAGTCTGGACGATAGCCAAGATCCCATCGTTGAATCTGATCAAGCTGATGATGAAGAGATCGGCGCAGATCTATCCTTTGATCTCGACGACGAACTTGATGATGGTCTTGACGAGACGGTTATTTCTTTTGCTCCGGCTGGTGAAGAGTCTGACACTGAAACAGTACAGACTCTTGATGCAGTAGCATCGCAGTTAGATTTGCTTGCCGCCTATGTGGATATGGGTGACCGAGACCAGGCAGGGGAACTGAATGCGAAAATTCAGGATCACGGCAGTGATGACCAGAAGCGTCAAGCAGCTGAGTTAATTGCTAAGCTGGAAGAGTAGTTGAGAAGAGAGTTAAAATAGAGTCTTGTAAAGACCAGCATCAGGCTGGTTTTCAAATCTCTGTTGCAGTTGATTTCCGCGATACCTTCTATGCCCTGAGTTACTAAGGGTTGGATTACCCGGGTGTGTCTGGCCTGGCTCTTGTAATTAACCTTGATGTCCGGGCCCCTCGTCTAGCAGGGTTCCGCGAACAGATGCTCCCTTTGTTTCGTTTGCGGCCAGCAGTCGTTAATAGCTGGCGAAAACGATATGACTCATTTCTCGAATTTTTCCTTTTGAATATGGCGCCAATAACTTTCTGTTCATCGTCTGCCTGCCAGGTGCTGAGGCCTTATGCGGATTCGCTGGTCGGATACCTTTCGAGTTGGATTGGCTGATATGGTAGTGCTTGGTATTGAGTATGATGGTACTAATTACGTAGGCTGGCAGGTTCAGACCAACGGTCCATCCGTACAGCAGGTGATTGAAAAAGCCATAGCAGTGGTTGCAGCTCAGCCGGTGTCGACCATTTGTGCTGGCCGTACCGATAGTGGAGTACACGCTTTAGGTCAGGTGGTCAGTTTTACCTGCGCAAACGAGCGTGACCCCAATGCCTGGATTCGGGGCTGCAACAGCAACCTGCCCCGTGATGTCAGAGTGGTCTGGGCCCGCCAGGTTGAAGATTCGTTCAGTGCACGGTTTTCGGCCACTCAGCGTCATTATCGATATCTGATTTACAATCGTCCGGCAGGGTCTGCTGTCTTTGCTCGCCAACTAGTTCATCAGCCCCGAGCGTTGGATATTGAACCGATGCAGCGCGCAGCGAATGCGCTGATAGGAACTCATGACTACTCTTCATATCGGGCGGTAGCCTGCCAGGCTGCCAGTCCGGTAAGAACCATTAGTCGCCTTGAGATCAGTCGGCAAGAATATCTGGTTGAGGTCAATGTGAGCGCTGATGCATTTTTGCATCATATGGTTCGAAATTTGGTTGGCGTACTAATGTCCATTGGTATCGGTGAACGACCGGTTGAGTGGTCGAGTGAAGTCCTGGCGACGCGGGATCGTCGGCGCGGTGGTGTGACATCGCCTCCGCATGGGCTCTATCTGGTTGGGGTGGACTATCCTGACTGGAAGGCTACCGATAACGAAAGTTTGCAATTGACCATGAACAGGGTGTGGAGTGGCAGTGACCCGAGTTAAAATTTGTGGAATCACCCGAGCTGAAGATGCTCAGATAGCTGCTGCTGCCGGTGCGGATGCGATAGGATTGGTTTTTTATCCGCCAAGCCCCCGGTACGTAACCCCAGAGCAGGCAGCTGAAATTATCAGCGGATTGCCGCCGTTTGTAACCAGGGTTGGGCTATTTGTAAATCATTCGGCTCTGCAGGTTGCCGCTATCTGCGATCGGGTAGAGCTTGATCTGTTGCAGTTTCATGGTGATGAAACACCAGAGCTGTGCGGGTCTATTGGCAAACGGTATTTGAAGGCGGTTCGTATGGCTCCGGGCTGTTCGGTTGCCGATTCGGCAGATCAGTTTAAGGATGCCTCTGGTTTGCTATTAGATAGTTTTGATCCGACTCAATATGGCGGCAGTGGAGAAACATTCGACTGGCAGAGGATTCCGGCAGATTTAGATTTGCCACTGCTGTTAGCGGGTGGGCTTAATAGTAATAATGTTGTCAGTGCTATCGAAATAGCGAACCCCTATGCTGTTGATGTTAGCAGTGGAGTTGAAACGGCTCCTGGGGTGAAAAGTGCGGCAAAAATTCGTGAATTTATTAACTTGGTAAATCGTGTTGAAACAGCAACAGAATAGTGTGTTCCAGTCAGTGCCCGATGAGATGGGCCATTTCGGCATTTTTGGCGGAAAGTTTGTCGCCGAGACCTTGATGCAACCGCTCAAAGAGCTTGAAGAGGCCTACGCCGCCTGCAAGGCGGACCCTGAATTTGAAAAAACTCTGAATGCTGACCTGCAACATTATGTCGGTCGGCCTTCGCCGCTGTACCTGGCAGAACGGTTGACCGAGAAAGTCGGTGGTGCGGCCATCTATTTAAAGCGCGAAGACCTCAACCATACTGGTGCCCACAAAATCAACAACACGGTGGGTCAGGCCCTGGTAGCGGCGCGGATGGGCAAAAAGCGCATTATTGCGGAAACCGGCGCAGGCCAGCATGGGGTGGCGACAGCAACCGTAGCGGCGCGCCTCGGCCTGGAATGCGTGGTCTACATGGGCTCGGAAGACATTCAGCGCCAGGCGTTGAATGTTTATCGCATGCGCTTGCTTGGGGCTACGGTGGTTTCTGTGGAGTCTGGTTCTAAAACCCTTAAAGACGCCATGAATGAGGCGATGCGGGACTGGGTCGCCAATATTGATAACACTTTTTATATTATTGGCACGGTGGCAGGTCCCCATCCCTACCCGATGATGGTTCGGGATTTCCAAACTGTTATCGGTGCTGAGGCTCGTGAGCAGATGCTCAAACAGCATGGCGGGTTACCTGATTCGGTGGTTGCCTGTGTCGGCGGTGGTTCCAATGCAATTGGTATGTTTCACGCCTTTCTTGAAGACTCGCAGGTGAATATTTTTGGTGTTGAAGCAGGCGGTGATGGCGTGGACACTGGGCGTCATGCAGCGCCTTTATGTGCCGGTTATCCGGGCGTTTTACATGGCAACCGCACCTACCTGATGCAGGACGATAACGGTCAGATTATCGAAACCCATTCGATTTCTGCGGGCCTGGATTACCCAGGAGTCGGCCCAGAGCATTCCTGGCTCAAAGAAAGTGGCCGGGTTGGCTATGTCAATATTACCGATGAACAGGCCATGGCAGCTTTTCATCAACTCACGCTGACTGAAGGCATTATGCCGGCGCTGGAGTCATCCCATGCGATGGCTTATGGGGTTGAGTTGGCAGCTTCAATGGCGGCTGATCAGGCGGTGCTAATCTGTCTTTCTGGTCGTGGTGATAAGGATGTTCACACCGTAGCTGCACTGCAGGGTATTGAAGTATGAGTGGTCAAAAACAGCGAATCGC
>JAHRWJ010000149.1 GCA_019090185.1 Immundisolibacteraceae bacterium | reverse complement strand
TTGATAGCCGCACCACCGAACAGACAGTGGCCCTGCATACCGCCACTGACCACCAGTTGCCCAGCAGCCTACGAGACGTGTTTCTGGACAATAATCCTGAGCCTGCTGGAGTAAAGGCTCAATTTGAGTTACTCATCAAAAAAGCCCGCCAGCAAGGTACGGCCATCGCCATCGGCCACCCCTACCCAGAAACCATTGCCATGCTGAAGGCCGCATTGCCCACCCTCAGTGCACAGGGAATTAGTTTGCGACCGGTAAATCAAATTATTAAGCGCCGTCAACAGCAATTACGCACCGCCTGGCACCAATAAAGGCCGCACCAAAATCAATTAGCATACCCCGCTGACACTCACCGCCGAGGAGACTAACGTGAGTTGGAAAACCCTGTTATTACTACTGATACCGGCGTTAGCCGTGGCTGCTGAACCGGCCCCCACTTCAGGGCCCAGTAGCGCCCAGCTGAGTCAGGATCACATAGTCACCGACACAGTCACCACCTATGGCATGGGACTGGGCGCACAGCGCTGGAGTCCATTAGATGCTATCAATCGGGACAATGTCGCCAATCTGGTACCAGCCTGGACCACCGCCCTGGAAACCGACCGCGGCCAGGAAGGTCAGCCCCTGCTTTATGACGGCAAACTTTTCGTCGTCACCCACGAAGCCACCTTTGCCCTGGACGCCCGAACCGGCCGTAAGCTCTGGCGTAACAAGCTGCGTTACAACAAAAAAATGTTACGTATGGTCTGCTGCGGCTTTGTCAGCCGTGGCTTGGTGATGGCCGATGGCAAACTGTTCCGCCAAACCCTTGATAACCATGTCATGGCAATAGACATGGAAACCGGTGAAACCCTCTGGAAGCAACTCGCCTCCGACTGGCAGGAAGGCTACACCATGACCGGCACCCCATTGATGGCCAATGGTGTGCTCATCACCGGCACCGCCGGTGGCGACATGGGAACCCGTGGATTTCTCGATGGCTGGAACCCGGAAACCGGCGAGAAACTCTGGCGTTTCTGGACCACCGCCGCGCCAGGTGAGCCCGGCGGAGATACCTGGGAAGGCGATACCTATTTACGCGGTGGCGGCGCTACCTGGCTGGCCGGCTCCTATGACCCGGAGCTAAACCTGGTCTACTGGGGTCTGGGTAATCCTGGCCCCTGGAACGCCAACATGCGTCCCGGCGATAATCTCTATACCGACACTATCGTCGCCATGCGCCCAGAAACCGGTGAAATGGTCTGGCACTATCAGGTCGTACCCAACGACACCTACGACTATGATTCGGTTAATGAGCTGATTCATGCCACCCTGGAAATTGATGGCAAACCGCGTAAAGTGATCATTCAGGCCAACCGCAACGGCTATGTTTATGTGCTTGATCGCGCCACCGGCGAACTGCTACGGGCCAGCCAATATGTGGACAAACTGACCTGGGCCGATGGCATCGACATGACAACGGGTCGGCCCATCTTGTCTGACTCCACCCGCAAAAACCTCACCGGCGAAGAAGTCACGGTCTGGCCATCGAACATTGGCGGCAAAAACTGGGCACCGGCCTCTTTCAGCCCGAAAACCAAACTGCTCTATTTAAATGGCCTGGAAATCAGCATGCAGTTCAAACCGGTGGTGATGGCCTGGCGCAAAGGTGTGGCCTACGCCTCAGCGGAATTTTCCTTTCCCGAACCCAAACCGGGTGTACCGATGGGCTATCTGCGTGCGGTTGATCCCTTAACCGGCGAGCGAGTCTGGCAGACCCCGGTCGATCCACCGGCCAATGGTGGCACCCTGGCCACCGCCGGTAATCTGGTTTTCACCGGGCTACAAACCGGCGAGTTGGCAGCCTATGACATGGATAACGGCCACCTGCTTTGGCAGCATCAGACCGGTTCCGGCATCATCGCACCGCCGATTACCTACACCCTCGACGGTGAACAGTATGTGGCGATACAAAGTGGTATCGGCGGACTGCTTGCCTGGTTCCTGCCCAACCCTAAATTCGCTGAGGTCGCCAAGGGCGCATCGATTACGGTGTTTAAGTTGTTCAAACCCTGGAGCGCTCAATAGCAACAGATGTGGCCAGCCTCCCCCAATCCAGCAGTCTGAAACCTGCGAACACCAGATCAAAACAATGAATCGAATCAGCTCGTTTTTCGCCAGACTCAGCTTACTTTTGCTAACCAGCGGTAGCCTGCTGGCTGGCGGCGCCAATCCATCAACCCCCGGCAGCCCAGCCGTCGCATCTGGCAGCCAGCTATATCAGCAATTTTGCCAACGCTGCCACGGTACCCAAATGCGCAATAGCGGTGCATCAACTTTCGATTTACGCCAATTCCCCAGCGATGAATATGAACGCTTCGTCGAGTCTGTCAGCGAAGGCTATGAAGACATGCCCGCCCATGGCGACATTCTCAATAACAGCGAAATCGATGCACTATTCGGCTACATGGTGACCATCCAGCAAGCCCAACAACAAGGAAGCACCCTATGAGGTTGGCCCTATTCACACTGCTCTGGATCGGCTCTAGCAGCCTGGCCTGGTCGATGGGCAAGCCCTTAACTATCTGCCTGGAGCAGCAAAACCCGCCCTACTCCACTGAGCAGGGCGGTATCGACAACCTGATAGCGCTAGCCCTGGCAGACGGACTAGGCGCGCCGCTTAACATTCACTGGTTTGAAACCGAAGAAGGTGACGAGGGCAATCCGACGCTTCAGGTCAATGCCCTACTGAGTAGCGGCATCTGCGAACTAGCCGGTGGTTTTCCGATGGCTAAAAACAGTTTTGCTGATCCCGGTGAACAGCGCTATTCATTGATGTCACCCAGTGGAGAGCGCCGCTCGGTTAGCCTGCAACCACTGGCACCAAGCCTGCCTTACCATGCCCGTAGCTATACCCTGATCTGGGCCAATAGCAAGGCACACCCACCTATTACCAGCCTCAATGACTTGCAGGGTATCCGCGTATTGGCTGAAGAAAATACCATCGCCGATCTGATTCTGATGGCCCACGGCGGTGGCAAACTACGCGCTAGCATCGAGCACATCAAACCGGATGGAAATGCACTATTAATGACCTTGCAAAAACAGCAGGCAGAGGCCGCCTGGATCGCCTTACACCGTTTTGAAACCTGGCAACAGAGCCACCCGGATAGCCCATTCACGCCATCCGGATTCCAGCACGATTTTACGATTAACCTCGGTTATGCCGCGCTCAAGACCAACTATCAACTGCTCGAACGGGTCGATGATCTGTTGATGCAGATGGCTGATGACGAAGAGATGGAGCCACTGTTTGCACAACGGGGCTTGACCTACCTGGTGCCGCAACTGCCTAATTTAATGCCACCCATCTCAACCCGGTTTCTCGCTAGCCATTAACAGTTAATGTTCGGCCGGCAAAACACATCAATGACTCAAAACTAACCTTTTTAATGACCAGTTAACGACCATTCCACCGTATACTACTGCGTCAGTAGGCAGGCCGATTTTTTAAAACAGTGGTTAACCGATTTCGGCCTGGGAGCGGAAACTACCTAATAATGGAGAATTAAAATCATGGTTCAACTTTTTTCTCGCAGTAAAATCGCTGCGCTGTCTTTAATCGCCTTAGTCACTAGCGGCTGCGCATCCCACAGCATCACTTCGGACTGGCGCAACTGCGCAATCGCCGGGGCGGTGGCTTCTGCTGGCGTCTCTGCCAGCCGCGATGGCCGTGACGAACTGGCAGCAGCTGCCGGTGGTGCACTCGTTGGCGGTGCTATCTGTGCGCTGTTTGGCGACAAAGATAGTGACGGTGACGGCGTTAGCGACAGCAAGGACAACTGCCCGAATACCCCCAGTGGGGTTAAAGTTGACGGCCAGGGCTGTCCAACCGACCTGGATAATGACGGTGTTGCTGATTATTTGGACGCCTGCCAGGGTACTCCTGCTGGCACGCCGGTTAATGCTAAAGGCTGCGCCATGGATAAAGACGGTGACGGTGTTGCTGATAGCAAAGACCAATGCCCCAATACGGTAGCTGGCGCAAAAGTAAACGCCCAGGGCTGCGC
>JAHRWJ010000148.1 GCA_019090185.1 Immundisolibacteraceae bacterium | reverse complement strand
CAGGCGGCAAAGAGTGCCTTGAGAAAGCTTAGTGAGGGAGAGTTAAAAGGGCGTAAGTTTCGAGTTCGGCGACTGCGCTAATGCTGGGGTTTCGGTTAATAATTTAGTCGCCATAACCTCGCCGATATTAGCTACCTGCTGTCAGCCAGCAGGTAGCTAATTACTAGTTACTGGTTACCGCTATTGCCCCGGTTACCGCTATTTCCTCTGTTTGCGCTCGGATTACTGCGACCACCACTGCGACTGCCACCACGACTGTTGCGGCCGCCATCGCTGCGGTTTGAAGAGTTCTGGCGGGGAGGTCGGCTGCGGTTGCCGCCAGGATTGCTACTCGGTGGTGGTGCACGGTTACCGTCTACATCGGCCCGTGATTGCTGGTTACTAACCCGGTTGCCATCGACTTCCCTTTGGTTACCACCGTCATGGTTGCCACCCCTGTTACTCGACCTTTGGCGACTATTTGCCGGACGCCCTCCGGGTTGACCACTGCCAGATTGATTGGTTGATTGTCTGCTGGGCCGGGGCCGCTGTGACTGTTCGCCGGAACCCGAACGCTGACCTTCGGCGTTGCGGCCTCGGTTACGACCACCCTGCTGGGGTTTGTGGCCCTGGGCGTTTTCTGATGAGCGCTGACCATCTCGGTGTCCAGAGCGAGGTTTTTTAGCAACTTTTGGTTTCGGTGGTCGCCGATTTAGATGGGTCTCTGGTAATTCGTGAACCGGTTCAAAACCACCGATGTATTTGCGGGGAATCAGCTGCTGAATGAGTCGCTCTATATCGGCCAGCTGTACGACTTCATCTGCGCAGACCAGCGACATGGCGTGCCCCTGGCTGCCGGCGCGACCGGTGCGGCCAATACGGTGGACATAATCTTCCGGCACATTGGGTAGGTCAAAATTGACCACCTGGGGTAGCTGATCAATATCGATACCACGGGCGGCAATGTCGGTAGCAACCAACACCTGAATGGAACCATCTTTAAAACCGGCGAGTGCTCTGGTGCGGGCGCTTTGGCTCTTGTTGCCGTGAATGGGCGCCGCATTAATATCAGCCGCCTCGAGGAGCTTTACCAGCTTGTTCGCGCCATGCTTAGTTTTGCTAAACACCAGCACTTGATACCAGCCATTTTCCTGAATGAGGTGAATCAGTAACGCGGCTTTTTGTCTTTTATCCACCGGATGGAGCCAATGCTCAACGGTTTCCACCGTGGTATTACGGGGACTCACCGAAATTTCGACTGGATCATGGACGATGGTTTTTGCCAGCTTACGGATGTCGTCAGAGAAGGTTGCTGAGAACATCAGGTTTTGACGCTGTTTTGGCAGCACGGCCATGATTTTGCGGATGTCGTGAATGAAACCCATGTCGAGCATACGGTCAGCTTCATCCAGCACCAGAACCTCAAGCTGATCAAATTTGATTGCATTTTGCCCGTAGAGATCGAGCAGTCGACCTGGTGTCGCGACCAAGATGTCGATACCGCGTCGCAGTTTCATCATCTGTGGGTTGATTTTTACACCACCAAAAACCACGGTGGAGCTGAGCTTTAACTTGGCTCCATAGGTCAGGACACTCTGCTCAACCTGGGCCGCGAGTTCCCGGGTTGGGGTTAAAATGAGTGCACGAACATGATTGCTTTTTGCCGGTTCGCCATCGGTAAGCCGCTGCAGTATTGGCAGAGTGAACCCAGCAGTTTTGCCGGTGCCGGTCTGGGCTGCGGCCATGACATCTTTGCCTTCAAGGACCGCCGGGATTGCTTGTGCCTGAATCGGCGTTGGTTCGCTGTAATTTTGCTCGGCAATAGCTTCAAGCAATGGGGCAGATAGGCCCAGGGAGGTAAAACTCATACAGTGGGTCTCACTAAAATAATGATCAATAATGGTGGTTGCGGTTGCTGGCAAATAGTTTAATTAGCCAGGCGCGCGGCGCGCAGCTTATAGGAATTTCAACCCTAAATCGGCGCCCCGGTTGATTTAACCCGAGTGCAATCGAAGTAGGTCGAATGTCATTCTCCGAGACCAGTGTTGATTCCTGGCAGAATGTCGTTCCTGGGCCTAACCAGCTGGTTTTCCGTTAAGTTCTATGTCGAACTCATGCAAATTGCTATTCAGCAAGGTCTGCCGGGAAAGCCGGTTGGTGCGCGATAATTATAGCGGCAATCACAGGTGTTATCTTGATAGACCGCTGACCGTCAATGATACCCGTTTTTGCAGGCACTTCCCTGTGCCAGCTGCGGTTTAATTTTTAGCCGTTTCGATCCACCATGGCTGCCATTTTTCCTCGCATCTCATCTGATATCTGCACGTCTTCATCGCGTAGTACCAGATCACCGTGAATCAGGTCGGCGTGAAAACATTTCGATATCCAGGGCAAGTTACCGATGATCTGCTGCCAGCTCAATCCCTCATCGGTACTGATCCAGACCTGCCCATCCGTATCACCCAGGAATATCTGTGACTGGTCACCGGCGGCTTCGATGCTGCCTGCCTCGAAACTGGGCATGATTTCGTTGGGCAGACCGCTGGTTGATTGTTGCCAGTTATCGCCGCCATTGTCGGTGTGGTAAATCGCCGATTTAGCGGACCCGGTTGCCCAGGCTTCAGGAGTTGCGTAGCCACCAGTCACCACAAGCGTGTCAGGCTTATTGGGATGATAAACCAGCTGATCGGCGTAGCCGATACGGGGGATTAACTCGGCCATTTCGAACCAGGTCTTGCCGGCGTCGTCGCTGCGGTTAAAGAAAAACCCGTCGGCCACAAACAGCCGATCCGGTCTATCGGGCGACATCACCATTCGATGCACATCATTGGGCAGGCCTTCGGTGAGTTCGGCCCAGCTCAGGCCCGCATCGCGGGTTCGGTAGAGCCCGCCCTGTTCGATGCTTAAATAGATCTCATCGCTATTGTTCTGATTGATGGTGATGGTTTTGATATGGCCAAGAAAGGGTGGCGCAGGAAAGGTCCAGGTGTCGGCGTTACTTGCACTGCTAAGGGTGTCGATTTCGGTCCAGTTCTCACCAAGGTCTTCGCTGACAAACAGCGCAGCGGGTTCGGTGCCGGCGTAGATCACCGGCTTGCCATTACGCTGGGTGAAGGCCAGGCTGTAGATATTGGTGATGGTTAAGCCGTTATTGGCGGTTCGCCAGTCAACACCGTTATCGCTAATGGCTATACCGGCGTCATGGCTGCCGGCAAAAAAGCGGCCACTGGT
>JAHRWJ010000147.1 GCA_019090185.1 Immundisolibacteraceae bacterium | reverse complement strand
TGGTAACCGGCAGCGGCCCCAAGGGGCGTATTCTGCGTAGCGATATCGACCAGGCAGGCCACAACAGCCAATCGGGTCTGCGTGTAGATGTTACCCCGGTGACGATTCAATCGACTCAGGGCGAAAAACGCACCCCCATTAAGGGGCTGCGTAAAGCGATCGCCGAAACCATGGTGCGTTCGGTCACCATCATCCCCCACGCAACCTCGGCCTTCTCCTGCAGCGCCGAACGTTTTATGGCACTACGAAAGCTACTACAGCAGCAGCTCGACTGCCGTATTTCGTTCACCGCCATGGTGATGAAAACCATGATCCCGGCGATCAAACGGTATCCGTTTTTTAACGCTAGCATCGACGATGCCAACAGTGAAATTGTCGAACATGGTCAGATCAATATCGGCTTCGCCACCCATACCGATGCGGGCTTAATGGTGCCGGTGATCAAAAACGCCGATCAAAAATCTCTGGCACAGATATCCACCGAAATTGATCACCTGGCGGCACTGGCCAGAAGCCGAAAAATAGATTTAGCCGATCTCAAAGGCGGCACCATTACCCTGAGCAACGTCGGCAGCCACGGCAAACATGACCGGGTCGGCCGACCGATTGTGAACCACCCGGAAGTTGCCATCATTGCGATGACCCGTATCAAACCGATGCCCGCGGTGGTTGATGGCCAGGTAGTGGCTCAGCAGACCCTGGACATGGTCACATCCTATGACCATCGGCTTATTGATGGGGTTTATGGCGCCATGTTCATGGAACATATGATTGAGATTATTGAAGAGCCAGGCCTACTGCTGGCCGAATAAAAACTACGCCCCTGAAATTGCAAAAGCCGCCCTGAAGGCGGCATTTGCCATTCTAAAACCTGGTCACTCCGGGGCATCAACCAAAGCCCGGTCACCACCCATGTTGCAAATGATGCCGTTCAGCCCTTCCCCATCCAACGCCCGCGGGTGATGTTGCCCACGGTTCGATACCTCCCAATCGACACCAATATCGATCGGTGCAGCAACATCAACCTTGAATCTGAACAATGGAGCGAGTTTCATCACCCTCTCTAATAAGAGCAATCTGCTGCCACACCCTATAAACAGCCCCTAACAGCGATTCTATCGCTAACGTGATTAGGGGTTGAGCCCTGTGCCTGCCAAGAGTATCTTCTGCAGTGATTTTCATTGAGGAGGGATCACCATGAACGCACCGGAAAAAAGCAGTGACCTGCTGCGCTGGCCTGCCAAAATCAACGAAATACCCAAGGAGGTTTTCGATCGAGAAGATATCTATCAGCAGGAGCTGAAGAACATCTTCTACGGAGCAGAGTGGCATCCGGTAGCCCACGCCGGCGAAATCCCCGAAATCGGCGACTACAAAACCATCTTTATTGGCGAAATGCCGGTGCTGATCATCCATGGTGAAGATGACAAGATTCGGGTTTTCCAGAACGCCTGTGCCCACCGTGGCAACCTGATGGTGACCCACACCTGCGGCAACAGTCTCGAATACGAGTGCCCCTACCATCGCTGGCTGTTTGATTCCACCGGCGAGCTGCGCGGTGCCCCCAACATGGATGACTTTTCGCCGAGTTTCAAACAGGAAGATTTCGGCCTGGCAGAGATTCGCAGCACGGAATTTTGCGGCATGATCTTCGCCACCCTGAGTGACGAAACCCCCGACATTGAAACCTTCCTCGGCGAAGTCGCTGATCCCTTAAAGGCCGGCCTGGGCGGTGACGGCCGTATCCGCTTGCTCGGTTACCAGAAGGTCCTTTATGACTGCAACTGGAAGGTCTATATCGATAACGACGGCTATCACGCACCGCTGCTGCACAAAGCCTTCAAATTACTCAACTGGCAAGGTGGCGCTGGTCGCCAATTTGCTACCGAGCGGGGTCATATCGGTTTCGTCTCAGAGCTGGCCCTGCCCGATGTCGACAAGCAGGATTTACTCGTCGATGGCAGCTTGATCGCCTTCAAGGGCCACGACACCAGCGGTTCGGTAATCGCCGCGATCAAACCGATCACCGGTGTCACCAAACATCTGGACATGATCAATATCCGCTTCGCCTTTCCGCGTGGGGTCAACAAAACCGAGGTCCACTACGGCTACTTTTACCACCTTGATGATGACGAAGAGATGATCCGTCACCGCATCCGCCAGAGCTCCAACATGCTTGGCCCTTCCGGGCTGGTGTCCGCCGAAGATGCCTCCATTTTCATGCGTATCCACGCCGGTAATCACACCCCGGGCAACGTCACCTTCCAGAAGGGGGTATTCGACGAATACGATATCGGTTTCGAATTCAAACAGAACGACGAAACCGGCAACCTGCCGGGCTGGGAGTATTACCGCAAGCAGATGGGGTTTGTGCGCGAACCGGCCGACTAATGGCCGCTAATCGCCCACTAATTTACGGCCTGTATAGAGGGGCCTGGTTTGATAGAACCGGGCCCTTTTTTGGTTTTCCGCATCGGTGCTCAAAGGTAGCAACAGTCAGTAACCAATGGGATAGTCGCCCGGCACATTTAACCGTCACTAAACAGGCATCCCCCAATTCATCGGTTTCACCAGTTCCTTAATGTCCATCACCATCAACCAGCAGTAGAATAGGCCATCAGTAATTCGGCCCACTGCGGCTGCATTCACCCTCCACCTAACAGGCAGAACCATGGATAAGATCAAAGTCGCCATACTCGGCTCCGGCAATATCGGCACCGACCTGATGTACAAAATCCTCAAACGCCCCAACAACATGGAGCTCTGCCTGGTCGCCGGCATCGACGCCGATTCCGATGGCCTCTCCCGGGCCCGGGATGCGGGTATTGCCACCAGCGCCGATAGCATCGAGGCGATCCTCGAATCCGGCGCGCAGATCGTGTTTGA
>JAHRWJ010000146.1 GCA_019090185.1 Immundisolibacteraceae bacterium | reverse complement strand
CCGTTATCAGTGCTGCTATTGCAGAGCGACAAAGAACCCGAGCTATGGCGTGAGACCCTGGCGCAGATTCATCAGGCCCGTAAAGCCGGGCTAGCGGTGACCGGCCAGATTGGTAGTCGCGGCATTGGTTTGTTAATGGGTCTTGAAACCAGCATGCATCCTTTTGCTGCCCGGGCTGCCTGGCAGGAAGTTGCTGATTTGAGCCCGGTCGAGCGGGTCAACCGCCTGCGTGGTGATGCCTATCTGCGCCAGCGCCTCATTCACGAGCCGCCGGTGCGTAACGATATGGTCGCGCAGATGATCGAAGCGGCGCTGCCGAAAACCTTTCGTCTGGCTGAACCGCTTGATTACGAACCCACCCCAGAATCTGGATTAGTCGCTCAGGCGGCCAAGCGGGGAATACCTGCGCTAGAACTGGCGATGGAATGGATGTTGGAGAGCGACGGTAAGGGCATGCTGCTCTATCCGTTTGAAAACTATGCCGAAGGTAGTCTCGATGTGGTGCGGGAAATGCTTGAGGATGAGGCCACTGTTTGTGGTTTATCCGATGGTGGCGCACATGTCGGTTTGATCTGTGATGCCAGTTCGTCGACTACCTTACTTACCCATTGGGGTCGGGATCGCCAGCGTGGTCCAGGATTACCGCTGGAACTGCTGGTAAAAAAGCAGACCCGTGATACCGCGCTCACCTATGGCCTGGCTGACCGTGGGTTGATAGCCCCCGGGTTACGGGCTGATTTGAATATTGTCGATTTCGATCGGCTCCGGGTACGCCTGCCGGAAGTGGTTTATGACCTGCCCGCTGGCGGCAAACGAGTGCTGCAGCGCGCCGAAGGTTATGACCACACCTTTGTCGCCGGGATAGAGACTTTTAGCGGCGGCGAGGCTACCGGCGAGCGGCCTGGAAAGCTGCTGCGCGGCGGCAGTTAATCTGGAAAAAAAGGAGGTGGTGGGCCGTCACGGGCTATTCAACCGGAAAACAGAGTTTTCAGCGGTAACGTTATCTGTATTGGTCACCAGCGGTCTTAAACGTCCGTCGGCGAGCCATCAAACTTAACCCCGGCCCACTCCTGCATAACCTCTGACTGGCTGAGGATGTCGGCGTCGTAGCCCACTTTGCGCACCATGAGCTCAAACAGATGAAATGCCTGGTCGATCATCAGGCAGGGCACATCCGACTCGTGGGCGAATTTGGACATGTGGCGTAAATCTTTGGTCATCAGGCCGAGCTGGAAACCGGCACCATTGGGTAAGTCGTTGAACATCAATGCCGGATTACGGGAGAAAAAACTCATACCGGTGCCTTTGTCGAGAACTTCTGCCGCCTTTTTTACATCGATGCCGTGTTTGGCCGCGGCCAACAGCCCTTCCATGCTCGCCAGGCCAGCCGCTGCCCCAACCATGTTGTTGACCATTTTCACGATCTGGCCGGCACCCAGCGGGCCGACATGGAAGAAATAATTAGACATTCTCTCCAGTAAGGGCCGCGCCTGGGCCACGTCCGCATCGGCCCCGCCCACGCACCAGGTTAATGCCCGTTCGGGCAGGGCGATAGAGCCGCCTTTCTCACCGGTAATGGTCGCATCGATAATGCGCATCTGTTGGTTGGCCAGCGCGGCGGCAATCTCTTTGGTGGTGTCGGGGTAGCCGCTGGTGGTATCGATCACCAGCAGGCCGGGTTTGTCCGCTTCGCAGATACCCCCTGGGCCGGTACAGACTGCTTTCGATGATTCTGAATTCGGCAGCGATAGCACCACCACATCAGCCGTTTCGGCGATGGCTTTGGCGGACGGCTGGATAGTGACCCCCTGCGCGGCAAGGTTGTCGGCCCGCGAGCTGTCAATGTCGTGGCCGTGAACCTCAAAGCCATCTTCGACCAACAATCGGCACATGGAGGTGCCGAGTGCGCCTAGCCCAATGATTCCTACTGATTCAAAGCTCATTGCCCTCTCCCCAGTTTTTGATGATCAATTTTGTTCACCGTTTATTGCAGTTGGTAGAACCGCCGAGCACCACCGCCGAGCACGCTAGCGAGGGTTTTTTCCGGCATGCCCATGTCGCGGATCAGCTTGGGTGCATTCCAGAAGCCATCAACATGGGGATAGTCGGTGGCCCAGAGGATGTTGTCCGGGCCGAGGTAGTCGGCGAGGATCGGCAGGGCACCCTCGACTGGCTCAAAGGCGATAAAACACTGACGGCGGAAGATATCGCTGGGCAACATGGTGAGGCCGGAGTCGTTCATGCCTTTGTCGGTGTAATGGCGATCCATACGGTCGATCCAGCCAACCATCCAGCCGCCGCTGGCTTCGAGAAAGCCAAACCGTAGTTTCGGAAAGCGATCGGCCACGCCGCACATAATAATGCTGGCCGCTGCGGCCATGATCTCCAGGGTGTGGCTGACACAGTGGCGCGAGGCAAAGGTCTCAAAACGGTCAACACCCAGGTCGGGCTGACCGCTGCTCATCCCTTCATGAATACCCACGGCCACGTCCAGCTCCTGCGCCACGGCCCAGAGCCGGTCGTGGTCCGGGTGGTGCAGGGGTCTGCCATCGTAGGGGTTGGGACGTAGGAAAATGGCTCTAAAACCGAGTTGATGAACCGCGAATTCAAGCTCCTGAATGGCGTGATCTACTGACTGTAGCGGGATCATCGCTGCGCCAAACAGTCGTTCTGGATAGGCTTTGCAGTAATCGGCGAGCCAGCGGTTGTAGGCGCGGCAGCCCGCGGCGGCGGTATCAATATTTTTTACGGTGCCTGCGAACAGGCCCAGGCTGGGATAGAGCACCGCCGCGTTGATTCCTTCACGGTCCATGTCTTTGATGCGCGGGTGAGGATCGAAGCCACCGGGCCGGCCATCAAGATAAGGAATGGTCATTGAATTTTCGCCTTCGCGAGAACCGATGGAACCGAGCAGACCAAAGGTGATGCCCAGATCAAGTTCGTGGTCTTCTATACGAAACACCTCGCTGCCGTCGTCTTTAACGATCAACTTGGGGCAGTTGTCGCGGTACTTTGGCTCGATGTACTCTTCCCAAAGCGTTGGTGGCTCAAGAATATGGCCGTCGGCGTCTACCACGTCGTATTGCTGGCTCATGCTGTGCTCCTCTTGTGTTGCCTTTGAAGCCGCCGATCCGTGGCGTTTTCAAAGACAAAAATAGAAGTAGCGAAATGCGACTTTCTAAATTTCTGGAACCAATCACAGCTAGCTGATGTTGCAGATGATTCCATGTGCGCATCCATGCGGCGGGCTCTACTGACCGCTAGCAAGGAAGGTCTCCTCACTAGCAGTCACTGCGGCTATGCCGGCCAACAAACTCTTCATGGGTCTGGTTGAATGACCATGGCATGCCGGAGTTTCTTTCAGGGGTCATCCTGCGATTTTTCTATCCAACTGTCAATCTGCGTTAGTTGTGGCGGGGCCTAGCTGACTTCGGTGGCTGCCCGTGAGCCAAATGAGTTCAAGGAATCTGACGAGTGGGCGTAGTCAGAAACACCCGACCCGGTTTCCATTACGCCCGCGTTATCACGACTTCCAGATAGTCACTGGGCACCACCATGGTGCCGTCGGTTGCGGTATTGAATTTTCCGATCAGCGTGATCAGGTCGGCAGCAAGTCGTGTGCCCTGCTCATCGGTCAGCGCCTCAAAGGCTTTTTGTAATGGCCCGTAAATGGTTTGCCAGACATGCAGCCAATGCTCAGGTGAGCGGTAGCGTAGGGTGTAAGCTTGCTCGTAGAGGGCGATGTTGCTTGCGTTTGCGCCAAACAGATCCTCCAGGTGCGGCTGGGTACCCCAGAGTGCTGGCGACTGGGTGCCTGCTGGCGGTGGCAGATACTTACCCAGGGTTTTAAATAGCCCACCAATAAAACTGGTCGGTGTCCAGTTAGCCAGGCCTATACGGCCTCCCGATCTGGTTACCCGTGCCAGCTCGCTGGCCGCCAGTGAATGGTTGGGGGTGAACATCACGCCAAAAGAAGAGGTGACCACATCAAACGCCCCATCAACAAACGGCAGTGCTTCGGCGTCGGCGGTCCTAAATTCCATTGATAAGCCATCGGCAATCGCCCGCTGTTTGCCACGCATCAGTAACTCCTCTACATAGTCGGTGGAGGTCACCTGGCAATAACGCCGCGCAGCAGCAAGGCTGACATTGCCATTACCCGCGGCTACATCGAGCAGGGTTTCGCCGGCGCGAACATCCAGGGTTTCGCAGAGTTGTTCACCGACGATTTGCAGCGTGCTACCGACCACCGAATAATCGCCAGCGGACCAACCTTTATGCTGTTTGGCTTTAATGGCGGCGAAGTCCGGCGTCTGTGGGTTATTTCTGCTAGATTCAGGGCTGGAAGTTGGTGCCGGTGTTAGGGTCGCGTTCATTTTTTATCTCCTCTAATGGAATTGCTTCGCGCCATGAGTGACGCTGGAAACAGGTTATGGGGCCGGCACAGACCAAGCTTGTAGAAACCTTGATCAAAACCAGATCAATTCCTGATCAATATTGGTAGTTGCATTGATCAAAACCTGTCACGGCATGATTAATCGGGAAATTGGCACCAAAAGGAGGGCGGTTAGTTGGTTTATCACTTTGATCAATTTGAGTTAGACCCGGTTAATTTCACCCTCAAAGCGGCTGGTACCGAAGTAGCTGTTCAGCCCCAGGTAATTCAATTGCTCGCCTGTCTTATCGAAAACGCCGGCCGCATGGTCAGTAAAGAAGAACTCAACGACAAAGTCTGGGCCGGTAGAGTGGTTTCAGACGCGGCGCTTTCAAGTCGCATTAAATCTGGCCGTCAGGCCCTGGGCGACGACGGCAAACAGCAGCGTTACATCCAGACCGTGCATCGCCTGGGTTTTAAATTCGTCGGTCAGTTGAACGAATCAGCGCCAACTAATCCCCAACCCGTAGCAGCGTCGGCTATCCGCGGTGATCGGCCCAGGGTGGTGGTGCGCCCCTTTGGTAACCTGACCAACGATGCCAGTCAGGACTATTTTTCCATCGCCATCAGCCAGGATATCTCCGCCAATCTGGCTAAATATCGCTGGCTGGACGTTGCCGCGCTGATGAGTCTGCCAACCACTCAAAGCCTTACTGTGTTGAACGTCCAGCACGGGGTGGGCTACGTGGTTGAAGGCAGCGTGCGTCGGTCCGCCGATCGTATTCGTGTCAGCGCCAATTTAATTGATGCGGAGAGCGGCAGTAGCCTCTGGGCCGACCGATTCGACCGTGATATAGAAGATCTGTTCGCGGTGCAGGACGAAATTACCGAGAAAATCACCGCCCGGTTAGAGCCAGTGATCGGGCTCTCCGAGCGCCAACGGGTGATGCGCTCCAGGCCCCGAGACTTTCACGCCTGGGATAACTTTCATCTGGGCATCGCCCATTTTTTCCGCTTCACCGCCGCGGATAATTTAGAAAGTCAGCGTCTGCTACAAAAAAGTCGAGAGATCGATCCAAAGTTTGCCGAAGCCAACGCTTGGTGGGCTTACGCCAACATACTCGGCATGGTCTATTGGGATGTAGAGCCGACTCGGGCCCTACTTGATAGGGCCTTGCAAGCAGCTCAGTTTGCCCTCGAGCAAGATGACCAGAACGCCCTGTTTTACATGCTCAAGGCACGCGTGCAGCTGGCCCGTGGCGACTACAGCAGCGCCATTCAGCAAAATGAAATGGCAATAGATCTCAACCCCACGTTGGCAGCCGCCCACTGTGGTCTGGCAGACTCCCTTGCCTACGAAGGCCGCTATGAAGACGCCATTGAGAGATTCGAGATAGCCATCGCGCTATCACCCAACGACCCACAACGCTGGGCGTTCTATACCTACGGCGCCCTGGCGCTGATATTTCAGGGTAACTACCAAAAAGCGTTGCAGTGGGCCAATCAGGCGATTGAAATTCCCAATCGCCAATACTGGACGCTAGCGCATAAAGCCGTAGCCGAGGCGGGTTTGGGGCAAACCGCCGAATGCAAAGCCACCGTGCATCAGCTGATCGGCGAAAAACCTGAATTCAGCCAGGCGTTTGCCAAAGAGAAACTGTTTTACATAAAACGCCGGGAGCAGCTGGAGGGCTATCTGGATGGCTTGGCCAGGGCTGGAATTTTCTAATCACAATGCGGG
>JAHRWJ010000145.1 GCA_019090185.1 Immundisolibacteraceae bacterium | reverse complement strand
TCCGACGCCGAGCCACATGAGTGACCTTGGAACATAGTGCTTAAATACCCTGACCATTACATTGCCCCTTCACAATGAAATTTTAAGATTAGTCGTTGCTAGGACTGGTGTTTATGTTCTGTTTTGCCCGTTACGTGTGACAGGAACAAAAGCACTTTTCATGCCAAATTCGTTAGGTTGGCAGAGTGCTAAGTAGGCGTGCGTTTTAGCCCGGTAGAGCGGCTGTGATGGAACTGTTTGAAAGCAAGCCGCTAACGAAATCTCAGCAGATTTCAGTGGAAGTGTTGAGGTTTCATCGGCTACGATGAAAGTTCAACGCTAAGCGCTCGGTCAACTTCAGTTCTATCTTTGGCTGGTTGGGGCGCTGGGTTGGCCTTAGCGATGTTGGTTAAGTAGGTGTTAAAAAATCGCCTTTGCTTTAACGCTGCCGGGGTGTTGGAGCCGGTTTATTTGAATTTGGTTGGGAGAAAATCCAGTTGATGATCTGACTTGCTCTAGCCAGGCAATAAATTCGTCAAACCCGACTTGTTCAAACAATAGGTGAACCCGGTTTTCTCCCTTCTGCTCCATTTTCGTCAGCGCTAGGTCGAGGTTAGCACTTTTGGCTTCTTTTTCTAGAAATTTCATCATTGTCAGCGCGTCTTGATGGCCCTGAGTAGGCTGTGCCACTTTCTGCGTGGTTGGGGGCGTCAAGGAAGTTACTAACCATTCAGCTTGTTGCTCCTGGAGCAGCAGCGCCTTTCCTGACTGATCCTGGGCTTGCCAGCCCCAGGCATTTAAAATAAGCAGCAGGGTGATGATGGCGGTGAGCAGAAACTTTCTCTTGATCATTGGCCTAACCGAGAATTTGTTAGTGTCAACGCGATGGTGATGTTGTTGCTCTGGCGATTGGTAATGGTCAGTTTGCCCAGAATCTGTGCGCTGCTGAGTCTGTTGCGGAAAAGGTCCACACCGGCCAGGTCGGGGGATTGGATGATTAAATTAAGTTCAGAACTCTGGTAGGTGATTTCAGTAATTGTAATCGAATCTGGTTTAGCGATTGAAAGTTTTGATAGTAGCCGCGTTAGGGGTAGGTTGGTTTGATCGCTAGATTGGGACTGTTTGCGCCGGGCTAATTGTTGGCTAATGCTATTTCGAAAATCGTTAGTCGGTGCTGGTGATCCAAACTGTTGTTGATGAATAGTGTTGATGTGCTGCGTAACCCGGCTAAGTTGTTGTTGATTGCTAAGGTGCTGCTGCAGGAAACCTGCGGCAGGCAACCCCAGCAGGGCTAGTAATAGCCATTGAGTCAGCTTTGGTATGCCCGGTTGGGTTCGGCGAATGGTGTTTTTAAATGAACCCTGTAGCAGGTTGATGCTGCAACTGGGATCAAGTCCTCTGGCAAGTAGTTCAAGAGGCTCGCTGATCAGCTGGCATTGCTGCTCCGTCAGATTTATCCCCTCGAGTAGGGTCGTTGTTTGATTGTTGGCCGATGAGTTTTTTTGACTGTTTTGGGTGAGGAAGCAGGTCAAGTTGGTGCTGTCAAAATTAGTTTTGTGGAGTAATTTTTCAGCTAACTGCAGCGGAGCGGCGAATTCGTGGGTAGATGATTTAAAGAGCACGCGATCACCATCGATCATTAGCCAGTCGCCATCGGCGCTGTTTGATAATGGCTGGCAGTCCGCATAGGCGCCTTCGAGTCGAATGCCTGCGTCTGTTAGTCGGTTGATAAGTTTTGACAGTAAACCTTCTTCAATGACCGCAACTTGATAGTGATTGGGTTGCGGGCCTTTTTTAAAGGCCAGGTGCAATTGCTCTGGTGTGGCTGCAAGTTGTTCTTCTAGCAGGTAAGGCAGGGCGGCCCTGATTTGTCTCGATTGGCGGGCTTGTACGGTTGCTTGGGTCAGTAGTAACTGCTCGCTTCGAAGTAATAGCGACGTGGGTTGGCCGCCGATCATGTTGGCCGCTGTCGCCAGGCTGCCGTTTTGTACCGGATATTTAAACCGACCGTCGCTGTCAGGCAGGCACCATTGCCATTGGTCTGTCTCCGCTGTTTGCCACAATACCCAACTGTTGGTTGCCATGGGTTTTTAATACCCTGACCAGCGGCGCACGCTAGCCGTGTTTTTTCTATTGCGGTAGAGCAGAGAGTATCTGCGCTGGTTAGAGACACCGATGGAAACTTGGGTGAGCAGTGAAAAATAGTCGCTATTTACGCCTAACCCTTCAATCGCAAGCGGTTGTTTTTTATCAAGAGTAAATTGCTCAAGTGACTGCACGGAGGTGAATGCCTGCTGTTGTCGATAATCGATTACAGCATCGATATCTAGTTGGTTGTTATTGCTTAACATGTTCAGCACAGTGGCTGGCGCTGTATTGATGTTGATGGCTGTCGCAGTCGGTAGCACGGTGACGTATGGCTTAAGTTTGGCATAAATTTCTGCGGTTATGCCACGTAGCAGGCGTAGTTCAGATAGATCAGCAAACGGTTGATTGCCTGTCCGGTAATTTGGTTGAAGCGTCGTATAGTAACTATCTTCGGCGCCTCCCGAGGCCGCGATTGAATCTTTATCAATCCAGTCGACGATGACCGGGGCTAATTGGGTATTAATATCAAGCACTTTGAGCAGTCGTTCAAACCGGCTAATTGACAGGGTATCGGGTTGGTTGCCCTGCACCAGGTTATTTAGGTTAAAGAGTCCCTGAAGATCGGTAATCTCACCTGCGACCGCACCCTGCTCTATTGGCATTACTGGCACCCGGGTTGCCCAGTCGTCATGCAAGCTATCGATGGTAGCGTCATCATCAGTCAGAACTGTTTTTGCCCAGCTTTCAGCACTTAAACCATACCAGCGCCCCTGTTCTGCATGCGCCAGGTGACTTGTGCGCTGAATATCGAGTTGTTGGCCAGTGGTCATGGTAACCAGCAATAGAGAAATGATGGCTAGCAGCAGCAGGGCGGTAATCAGTGCCACTCCTCTGGAATCAGACCTCACGTTCCCGCTCCGGTGATGAACATTCTGCTTATATCCCCATATCCGGGGATTTCCAGGGAGACTTCTACTGCTCTGGGCAGCAAGCGGCTACTATCACCGCGGTAATTTGGTGGTGGCCATCGGTCATGCCAATTGAGATTTCTATCCAGGTATCGCCAGTCAATTCTTGAGGCGTGTAAAAAAAGGGTTGTTTCTGTGGGTTCGGTGCCAACCATACGGTCGAGCCGAGGCCAGTAGCTGCGAATAACCGCTTGATCAGTCCAGTGATAGCTGATTCGCTGCAAGTTGCTCTGTGGTGCGTTGACTAGGTTAATTCGGCCGCTACGGGTCATCTCAACGGTTGCGAATTGGTTCGCTCCGCGATGGGAAAAGGCAGCCAGGTCGTCACCAAACCGATCTCGTACCGGCCTGGCAACCAGGTTCTGTAGGTCTCTTTGCAGCCAAAGCATGGAACGTTGTAGCCCGGCTAGCTGTTGGCTTCTTTGGGTAAGCTGCTGTTTTGCCAGTGAGGTGGCTTGCAGTCCCCGATAGCCCAGACCGGAAACCACCATAAACAGCCCCATAGCCACCAACAGCTCTAGCAAGGTCAT
>JAHRWJ010000144.1 GCA_019090185.1 Immundisolibacteraceae bacterium | reverse complement strand
TTGTCGCGCATTTCACTGAGAATGAAATTACCAGTGCCGTTAATAATACCGGCTACGCTGGTGATGCTGTTACTGGCAAGTCCTTCGCGAATTGCCTTAATGATTGGAATGCCGCCAGCTACTGCGGCTTCATAGCCGATAGCGACGCCCTGTTTATGTGCCGCAGCAAACAGCTGATTGCCTTGTTCTGCGATGAGCGCCTTGTTAGCAGTGACCAGGTGTTTGCCATTGGCGATGGCCTGTTGACAGAGTTCCAGAGCAAGCTCGGTACCGCCCATCAACTCGACAATGATGTCGATGTCGGGATGACTCACCAGGGTTGCAGGGTCGCTAACCAGCTCTATTTGGCTGAGGTCGCAGTCACGAGGTTTGGATGGATCTCGGACGCTGGCGTGGCTAACGGTCACCGGTCGACCGATGCGGGCGGAAATCTGTTTGGCGTTGCTGTTAATGAGTTCTACTGTTGCAGCACCAACAGTGCCTAAGCCAATGATGCCAATGCGGACCGGGTTCACGATGATGCTCCTGTTGAGGGATCTGATGAAGGGGGTTGATTAAGGTACTTTTCGGGTTCGCGAAGTAATTTTCGGATCCCGCGGATCGCCTGACGTGAGCGGTGCTCGTTTTCAATCAGTGCAAAACGGACAAATTCATCGCCATATTCGCCAAAACCGATGCCAGGAGAGACCGCAACTTTAGATTCCTTGAGGAGTAGTTTGGAAAACTCCAGGGAGCCCATCTGCCGGAATGGCTCCGGTATTTGCGCCCAGACAAACATGGTTGCTTTCGGTGGAGTGATGTCCCAGCCGGCGTCAATCAGACCGTCGCAGAGAACGTCACGTCGTAGGCGGTAGGTTTCGGCGATTTCGTGCACACAGTCCTGGGGCCCTTCAAGCGCAGCGATAGCGGCGACCTGAATCGGCGTAAAGGTGCCGTAATCAAGGTAGGATTTAATTCGTGCCAGCGCGCTAATCAGGGTGGGATTACCGCACATGAAGCCGACTCGCCAGCCCGGCATGTTGTAGCTTTTCGATAATGAGAAACATTCGACCGCCACGTCTTTAGCGCCGGGTACCTGAAGAATAGAGGGTGCCTGATAGCCATCGAAAACAATATCGGCGTAGGCCAGATCATGGATTACCCAAATTTCTTCCTTCTTGGCAAGGGCGACTACCTTCTCAAAAAACTCCAGATCTACACACTGGGTGGTGGGGTTACTGGGAAAATTGAGCACCATCATTTTTGGCTTCGGCCAGGCATTACGGATAGCGCTTTCCATTTCGGCAAAAAAATCACCGTCAGGGTGGGTGGGTACATGGCGAATATCAGCGCCCGCAATCACGAATCCGTACGGATGGATCGGATAGGTCGGATTGGGTACTAGTACTGAGTCCCCTGGGCCCACGGTGGCCAGCGCCAGATGGGCAATGCCTTCCTTAGAACCAATGGTGACGATGGCCTCAGATTCTGGGTCCAGGTCGACACTGTAGCGGTTGGCATACCAGTTACAAATTGCGCGCCTGAGCCGGGGAATGCCCCTGGACACCGAGTAACGGTGGGTGTCAGGTCGTTGAGCGGAGGCGACCAGCTTGTCGACAATATGTTTGGGGGTTGACCTATCCGGGTTGCCCATGCCGAAATCAATAATGTCTTCCCCGGCGTGGCGTGCTTCAGCCTTCAACGTGTTGACGATGTTAAAGACGTAGGGGGGTAACCGGTCTATGCGTGGAAAATTTTCGATCATTTTGGGTGTTTAGTTCAGCGCAAGTAGCGCCTTCCAGGTCAGTTGAGTTATCGGTTACAACGAATAAAGTTTGGCGGCCTATAATGGTCAGGCTTTATTCGGTGGGCCCGGCTAGCATTGATAAAGGTATTGTTGTGTATTCAGATTCGACGGCTGACCACGACAGCTTTAGGGTGCTTTGTGTGGATGCAGATAGATACCCGCTTAACATGTGCACAAACGGCGGTTAAAAGCCTGTTGTTTGATCAAGTCGTTATTTAAGAATTCAAGAGAATCAATTTTACATGAAATTTACGCAGGAAAGCGGGGCAGGTCGTTATCAGGTTTACTCACAGGAGCCAGGTCAGGTGGTGGTTGAATGGTCGGAACCAGATGATCAGGGCGCGGCGCAACCTAATAGCAAAACATTAACCAACAGCTTTCTGCTTACGCCATCTCTATTGCAAAGCGAGGGCTTACCCGAGACAGTTGCCGAACTGGATGCTGAGCTGCTCCAACAGATCGTGGAATTACAGGTAGAAGTGCTGCTGCTGGGCTGCGGCGAGCGCATTGAATTTCCATCACCTGCGCTGATCGGCTGGTTGAGCCAGCAGGGTGTTGGCCTGGAAGTGATGACCAGTGCGGCTGCCTGTCGAACCTATAATCTGCTACTGGTAGAGGATCGGCGGGTGGCGGCGCTGATCCTGTTTGGCTGAGGCTATTTAATTAGCCCGTTTTGGTTTGAGCAGATCAGGACGGTTTGGGGAGCAATTTTGCTGGATCGGTCGGCTTGCCATTGCTGCGGATCTCAAAATGTAGAATGGTTTTGCCGGCGCTGTTTCGCCCCATTTGTGCAATTTTTTGGCCTGTTTTGACCCATTGGCCCTCAGTCACAGACATCGTTTGATTGTGGGCGTAGGCGCTCAAAAATTTTTCTGAGTGTTTAATGATCACCATCTTGCCGTAGGCCTTGAGGCCTGAACCTGCGTAGACCACCGTACCTGCAGCTGCGGCTGATATCGGCTGGCCGGACCTGCCCGTGATATTCAGGCCCCGGTTATGGCCCAGTTTGGCAGAGTAGGTTTCGTCAACGACCCCTTTGGTGGGCCATTTCCAGATGATCTTTTCGGTTGCCGGTGGTAGCTTTCTAGTTGGCTGCGATCTGGTTGTTCGGGGTTTGGTAGGTTGAGCCAGTTTTGGTCGATTGGCCAATAGTGCGGTTTTGGACTGAGCTTTGTTAACGATTTTAGCGCGGTCTTTAGCTGGCGCACTGAGTCTGAGCCGGGTTGCAGTAATGATTTTGTAGGGTGGTTGAATATGGTTCCATCGCGCCAGCTGACGATAGTCAAAACCAAATTCCCAGGCGATAGAATAAAGGGTGTCACCGGGTTGGATCTGGTAGTCAGTTGGCCGCCAGCCAGGCCCGCTGGTGCGTTCTGTTAGCGGTGCTAGCTGGTTGCTGGCGCAGGCGGTGAGCAAGAGCGCCAGCAGCCAGAGCCAGTGGCGTGAGGCTATAAAGCGTCCAGTGCTAACCACGGCCCTTGAGCATCGGTACAAAACTTACCTGGTTGAGAACCTCTTCTACTAATCGGTCGCCCTGTCGGGTGATGCGTAAAAGTTGCTGTGATCGGCTATCACCGACAGGTACCACCATGCAGCCATTGGGCCCGATTTGTTGGAGTAGTTGTTCAGGTATTTCTGGAGGGGCGGCTGTGATGATAATGGCATCAAAGGGTGCTACATGGGGTAGGCCAAGGTAGCCATCGGCGCACCGCAGGCTCAGATTCGGAACCTGTATTTTCTGCAGCAGGTTTGCAGTCTGCTCGTAGAGAGAGCGAATGCGTTCGATGCTGTAAACTTTTTTGAACAGTTTGGCGAGGATGGCGGTTTGATATCCAGAGCCGGTACCAATTTCCAGCACTTTGCCGCGTCCTTCGGCAGTGAGAATGGCCGCTGACATTCTGGCAACGATATAAGGCTGGGAAATAGTTTGGTTATTGCCAATCGGCAATGCGGTGTCTTCGTATGCCCGACTAGCCAGGGCCTCGTCCATAAACAGGTGACGGGGCACGGTACGGATGGCCTCAAGAACTGCTGGGTTATTGATACCCTGGGATTTTAGCCTTTCGACTAAGCGATCCCGGGTGCGTTGCGAGGTCATGCCGATTCCGCGGGCTAGCGGCTCAATGGACATTATATTGGGTCGCTTTGCAGAATCCGCTGGTCGATATAAAAAAGCTGCGGAGGGGATGCTTTTTTAAAGAGATGGTCGGGACGAGAGGATTTGAACCTCTGACCACTTGACCCCCAGTCAAGTGCGCTACCAGACTGCGCCACGCCCCGATGTAGATCGAATTAAAAACAGTAAAAATTATGGTGGAAATAATTGAAACAGCCGTGTTGTTATCAGGCCTTGAGAATCAATAGCAGTTCTTCAAGTTCGGTTCGCAGTTGGCGGATAATTTGCTGGCTTTGCACCAAATCATCTTTCGCACCCTCTCCGCTGAGCTGTTGCCGGGCACCACCGATAGTAAAACCCTGCTCGTAAAGTAGCGAGCGAATCTGCCGGATAAGGATAACATCCTGACGTTGATAATAGCGACGATTTCCACTACGTTTTACGGGCGACAGAGAGGGAAATTCCTGCTCCCAATAACGCAGTACGTGAGCTTTTACGCCGCACAGCTCGCTGACTTCACCAATGGTGAAGTAGCGCTTACCGGGTATAACCGGCAGCTGGCTATTATTCGACGGCTCCAGCATAACTCTCTATCCTGCGTTTCAGTTTCTGACCAAGTTTAAAAGTTACCACACGCCGGGCTGAGATGGGAATCTCTTCGCCGGTTTTAGGGTTACGTCCGGGCCGTGGTGTTTTGTCGCGAATATTAAAATTACCAAATCCGGACATTTTTACTGCCTCGCCCTTGGCAAGAATGGCCCGCATTGAATCAAAGTAGAGCTCGACCAGTTCCTTTGCTTCGCGTTTGTTTACACCGAGTTGATCACAAAGCTCCTGGGCGATTCCTGCTTTGGTCAATGCCATAATTTAATCTCTCAACTGTGCGTCTAGTTTACTGTCTAGTGCCGCTAGTACTGTGACCATAATCTGGTCGATTTCGTCGTCGGTCATGGTTTTGTCCTGGTCACCAATATCAAGACCGATGGCCACACTTTTTTTACCTTCGGGTAAGCTTTGATCTCGGTAAATATCAAATAATCGGTAATTTTGTAGTCTATCGCCGGCCGCGCCACGAACAACCTTCTCAATTTCGCCAGCTGATTGTGATTCATCTACCAACAATGCCAGGTCTCGGCGTAATGTTGGAAATTTACTAACACTCCGATATTCAGGAACCTTGCGCCGTTGCAAGGGTTCAACCGTTAACTCAAACAAATAACATTTGCCGCTTATCTGGAGCTTGTTGGCAATCCGCGGATGTAATTCACCAATCGACCCGATTGGTTTGCCCTGATCCAATACCAGAGCAGATCGACCTGGGTGTAACGCTGGATGGGCACCGCTAACAAAAGTGAAATCATTTTGTCGCCCAGTGGCAGCCAGTAAGTACTCGAGGTCGCCTTTTAAATCGTAGAAATCAACTGATCGAGCTTTTTCATTCCAGGATTCAGCCTGTTTGTTGCCGCTGATAATAGCTGATATTACAGTGGGTTGCAGCAGTTCTTTGTTAATTGGCTTGAAAACCTGGCCGTATTCGAACAAACGAATGCGGCTCTGCTGGCGGTTCTGATTAAAGCGCATCGCATTGACCAGCCCAGGCCAGATGGAGTAGCGCATCACTGACATGTCTGTAGACAGGGGATTGAGTAATTTTATCGCAGCGGCATCGGGCTCGAATAACTGTTGCAGTTCAGGATCAACGAAACTATAGGTAATGGCTTGCTGGTAGTCCCGGTCAACCATGGTCGAGGCCAGCCGGTCGATGCTGTTAAGTCCATCGCTTAACGGCTGCATGATCGGGTCTAGTGAAGGCATTACCGAAGGAATAGCATCATAGCCAATAACCCGCGCAATCTCTTCAACCAAGTCAGCAGGAATCTCAATGTCAAAGCGCCAGCTCGGCGATATGACCGACCATTGACTGTTTTGGTCATCAACAGCAATGCCAAGATTGGTCAAGATGGTGAGAATTCGCTGGTTATCGACTTTCATACCGAGCCGTTTGCTGATTAGCTCAGGTTTGAATTCAACCGTTGGGCTCGCTGGAATTTGGTCGGCATTTTGTTGATCAACCACCGGCCCGCAGGCGCCACCCGCCAGAGAAATGATGAGTTGGCTTGCCCGTTCAATGGCGTCACGCTGGATAGCTGGGTCAACGCCACGCTCAAAACGGTGGGATGCATCGGTATGCAGCCCCAATTGGCGAGCTCTACCAGCAATAGTCGATGGATTAAACCAGGCACTTTCGAGAAAAATGTCGGTGGTTTGGTCGCCGACCGCACTGTTCTGGCCACCCATAATGCCGGCTGCGGCAATGGGTCCCTGATCATCGGCAATCACCAGCAGGGATTCGGGTAGTGGTTTGGTTTCACCGTTGAGGAG
>JAHRWJ010000143.1 GCA_019090185.1 Immundisolibacteraceae bacterium | reverse complement strand
TCACCATCAATACAACCAGCCTGCAACGCACACCCATCGTGACCTGTGATTTTGACCGAGTCTGCCAAGTGGTCAGTCAGCTGATATTAAACGCTCTACAATTCAGCGCAGATGATGCACCGGTCGAAATATCCCTGTCACAAGATGAAAAACAGACTCTGGTGTTGATCAGTGATCACGGTGTTGGCCTGGTCGAAACAGAGATAACCTCATTATTTACCCCATTCACCGAAAGCAGTCGCACCCGTAGCGAAGCTGGCGGAACCGGATTAGGGCTTGCTATCAGCAAACAAATTATTGATATGCACAACGGCACCATTAACGGCTTCAACAACCGGGATGGCGGTGCAACCTTCTATTTCACCCTGCCAAATCAGGTCGAGAGTTCCACTCCCGAGTAAGTTCCACTAATTCAACCAGTGAACCCGCGGGTAGACCCGGTCAGCATCGGAACCAGTTAGAATATCCTCCACTCCGACCCTCTCCAGATACTCTTTCTTAAAGATAACTATGCTAATTTTTGAATTAGGCCAAACCGGCCGTAACAATGCCGCCCAATCCGCTGGCATGACCCGCGCAGACGCCGCAGCCATCACCGCTGACTTACCAACCGCACTACTACGCACCGAGCTCAGCGGCCTGCCAGAGGTTTCGGAGTTGCAGGCCGTGCGCCACTACACCCGACTCTCACAGCTGAATTTTTCCATCGACACCCAGTTTTATCCGCTCGGTTCCTGCACCATGAAATACAACCCGCGCGCCTGTAACACACTGGCTTCGCTGGACGGTTTTACCGGTCTACATCCGCTTGCCCCAGCTCAGCAAGCCCAGGGTTACCTGCAATGCATGCATGAACTGCAGGAGATGCTCAGTGAGGTCACCGGGATGGCTGGTTTTTCGTTAACACCACTGGCCGGCGCTCAGGGGGAGTTTGCGGGAATCGCGATGATTCGGGCCTACCATCTGGCCCGCGGCGATACCGGGCGTACCGAAATTCTGGTACCCGATGCAGCCCACGGCACCAACCCTGCCAGCGCGGTCATGTGCGGCTATACGGTCAAGGAAATCCCGACCGACAGCGATGGCAATGTTGACCTGGAAGCACTGCGCCAGCAGGTCGGGCCACAAACCGCCGGACTGATGCTCACCAACCCATCGACCCTGGGTGTATTTGAAGAGCGCATCAGCGAAATGGCAGAAATTGTTCACGCCGCTGGTGGCCTGCTCTATTACGATGGCGCCAACCTCAACGCGATTTTAGGCAAGGTTAAACCTGGCGACATGGGCTTTGATGTGATTCACATCAATCTGCACAAAACCTTCTCCACCCCCCATGGTGGTGGTGGCCCAGGCGCAGGCCCGGTAGGCGTCAACAAACGACTGCTGCCCCACCTGCCGATTCCTTACATTATTAAAGAACAGCAAAATTACCGGCTCGCTGAACATGACGACTGCCCTCAGACCATCGGTCGACTGTCGGCCTTCGGTGGCAATTCTGGGGTCTTAATGCGGGCCTATATCTACATGCGTTTACTGGGCCGGGAAGGCATGATTCGCGTCGCAGAGTTTGCCACTCTAAACGCCAATTACCTACTCAAACAGCTGCAGGAAAAAGGCTTTGATGCGGCCTTTCCAGAGCGCCGCGCCAGCCACGAGTTCATTATCACCCTGCGCAGTCAGGCTAAAGAACTCAATGTCACCGCCCGTGATTTTGCCAAACGGCTACTCGATTACGGCTACCACGCACCGACCACCTACTTTCCGATGCTGGTGCCCGAGTGCTTATTAATTGAGCCCACAGAAACCGAAGACAAGTCCGCGCTTGATGGCTTCATTGATGCCATGGTGGCAATCTGGGAAGAGGCCAGAACCGACCCAGAGCTCGTCCAGAATGCACCTCATACGTTACCGGTAACCCGGCTTGATGAGACCCTGGCCGCCAAACAGCTCGACCTGATCTGGCAACCTGCCGTCAATCAATCCTAATGCCCATCAAAAAAATCCTGATCAAATAACCCTAATCAAATAATCGAGAAACCGATGTCAGCACTTATCTGTGGTTCCTACGCTTTTGACACCATCATGGTGTTTCAGGATCAATTCAAAAACCACATCTTGCCCGACCAGGTACACATATTAAATGTCTCCTTTCTGGTCCCCACCATGCGCAAGGAATTTGGTGGTTGCGCCGGCAACATCGCCTACAACCTGAAATTGATCGGCGGCGATCCCCTGCCGATGGCAACGGTCGGCAGTGACTTTGCCCCCTATCGCGAGTGGATGGCCAAACATGACATAGACGATCGCTATGTCACCCTGGCCGAAGGCACCCACACCGGCCAGGCCTTTATCACCACCGATCTGGATGACAACCAGATCACCGCGTTTCACCCCGGTGCTATGGGCGAATCTCATCAGAACAGAATCGATGACGCCAAACAGGCAACCCTGGGCATCATCTCACCCGATGGCCGTGACGGCATGATCGAACACGCCGCCCAGTTTGCT
>JAHRWJ010000142.1 GCA_019090185.1 Immundisolibacteraceae bacterium | reverse complement strand
CCAAACGCAAACGCTATGGCGAGATGCAAAAATGTGAACCGAGCCGATTTCTAAAAGAGTTACCCGCAGAGAACTTTTCCTGGCCAGCCAACCAGCAAGAACGGCCAGCTGAAGAAAAACAGGCCACCGGCAATGACGCCCTAAGTCAGATGCGCACCATGTTAAAGAACAAAAAATAGCCATGGCCGACATACTGCCGTTTAAAAAACCCAAAGCCTCCGAGAAGCATCGGGGCAATACCCTCTGTAAGTCCGGTTTTCATCAATGGCAGGCCGACAAAAAAACCCAATTCGACGTCAAACTCGGCAAGCTAGTGACCCGTTATCGCTGCAACCGTTGCAGCAAAATAAAAATTTCCAGTGACTAAATCCGGCCGGGCTTGATTAGGGAACCTCTGATCAACCGGTGAACTCGGATCTTGCGCGCGCAAACGCCATCTTCTGCGTTGCTAAGTGTCCCCATCGCCCTGCGATGGCTTGCGGTTCGCGCCTTGAAGCTGGAGGCTTCTCGCATCACAATCTGCTTCGCCCAGAGTTAATCAGAGACTCCTTAACCACAGCTAGGCTGACCTAATCAAAATTTAGCCAGCCGCCGCGACCGCCAGATCGGTTGGTTGCCCCAGCCAATCTGGCCAACCGGCTTTACGGTTGGCTTCTCGGGCTAGCTCCCGCTCTACCGGTGACGCAAAGCGCATATCCCACTCCCGCAATCGATCTTTAATAAACAAATTCCAAAGCGGTGGGATAAAACAGAGCATAAAACAGATGAACAGACTCGGCATCTGCGCGCCGCCGGGCCTTGGCACTAATTGGTAATAAGGAATATGACCATCTCGGTGATGATCGACATGGTTGGTTATTTCAGTGCCGATAATTCGAGTCACTTTAGAAAGGTGATTCCAGGTGTGATGTTCGTCGATCGGAGCCTTGAGGTCCCTGACTAAACCGTAGTGCTGCAAATAGTTGAGCGGCTCCAGCACCAGCTTGGCAGCAATAAAGGCCGCTACCACCACCAGACCGCCACCGACGGTACTGAAAACTGCCACCAGCAACGGCAACAAAGTCAGCGCAGCAATCGCATAAAACAACCGACTATGCCAACCCCAGAGATGATGGCCTAATTTCTGCGCACGGCCCTTCTCGGTTTCATAGGCGTCGCTGAAAGAACCCAATGTTGCCCGCAGAGTGAACTGATAGACGTTTTCGCCCCGATAGGCGGTATCCGTATCTCGTGGCGAGTCAAAATAGATATGATGGGTCTGCACGTGGGCAATATCGCGACAGGGGTCGCCCACCAGGCCACCGAGCATCAACCCGATACGGCGCCCCAGAGGATTACTGCGATGGGCCAGTTCATGGCCAATACCGCCATTGGGCAATAGTTGCAGCCACATCAACGACAGGATAGCGCCAACCCAGTGCCAGCCGCTAACAGCTGAACCGGCGTGCAACCCCTGCTGAAACCGCCAGACTACCGACAAATATAAAACCACCATCAAGACCACGTGCAGGTAGAGCACCGCATCAGCAAGCCAGGGGCGGTTTATCTGACGCTGCTGATAGTCATTACCTAATGCCAAGTCTGCTGCGAACAGGGGAATGAAAGTCGCTACTCCTAGCCAGACCCAACTACCACCGAGCAAAAACCCAGCAATGCCACAGGCCATAATCAAACTATTGAGGTAATACCTTAAATAATCCATACCCTGACCGCCTTTATCATTGTTAATCTAATTTATTCGACCAATTTGCAGCGCCGGTGCCGGAGATTAGCCACCAACCGCCAACTAAACGTTCGATCTAATCGTTAGTTACACCTGTTCACCCCGCTCAGCCCATGACATGGTTTTTAAAGATTAATAAAACCCGTTACTAAACATACGGTTAATTAAACTACCAATGGACCCTCGACCCGAAAAAATCAGGATAACAACGCCATTAATACCTTAGACAGAGCGCCTAACTGAGGAGTTTAGTAGATGGACTCTACATGGACTCGGTAACTATTGTAATGACCGTGATGGCAACCATCATAGCTGTGCTATTAAGCTGGCTTTGGCAAGGTCGCCACCGTATTGAGCCGATCAGCGCCGGAGTTAGCCCAATCAGTTTTCAGGAGCTGGCCAATGCGCTCTGCGAAGGCTGTTTTGATGTCAATCTACAGACCGGCAGCTATAACGTTAATGACAGCTGGCTGATATCCACCGGCTATGAGCCGACGAGCTTACCACCACTGATGTTCGATATGCTCGAACAGCTGATCCATCCTGATGATATGAACAGTACCCTGGATGCGATTAATCGCTCCATTGAAGGCCAAACTACTGAAAAAATTGCTCTGGATGTTCGGGTCAGACATTCGCATGGACACTGGTTATGGATGCGCAGCACCGCCCAGGTTTTTTTTGATGAGACGGGTCAAGCGATCCGGTTACTCAGCTCACATATGGATATTTCAGCGGTTAAAGAAAATGAACAGGCCTTGCACGATGGCCAGCTGTTGGCCGGACTCAGAAACTGTCGTTTTGATCCGACTACCAATATGATGGCGTTAGGACCACCGCCAGTCATTGCCAGCGATGTAAAAGTCGTCCGCCAGTGGATCTACCTACCCTTATCAAAAATCATCCATCCAGATGATCTCTCCATCGTTTTAAAGACTATCGACCTCGCTTATACCGATAAAACCCCGCTTGAGGTCGAGTTCCGTCTACTAACCCTTTCCGGCAACACCCGCAATATTGTTCTTTATGGTGAACTCAAGAGTGACGCCAATGGCAAATTCACTTCAATGCAAGGGGTCTTCCGGGATATTACCAAACAAAAACGTGATGAATCCCGTCACATCGAATTCGGCAAACTATTAGAGGGCTCCCGCACCGGGCTACTTATTGTTCGCAAAAGTGACTTGACCATACTGTTTGCCAATCGAAAATATTGCCTGGATAGCGGCTTTAGCGAGCAGGAAGTAGTTGGTAAGACCGTTCAGACACTGATCAGCGACTGGACCAGCGAACAGACCCATGAACTCTTCACGACACTGCTACAGCAGCAGGGTGATGAGGAAAACTGGTTTCAGGAAACTGGCACCATGTTGCGTAAAAACGGCTCCTCTTTTCCCGTCGAAGTCTGGCAGCAGGTGACTAACTGGGACGGCGAGACCGCCATTGCAACCATCATTCTTGACATTAGCGATCGCCAGAAAATTCAACAGGCACTGCAGTATAGCGAGCAGAAGTACCGCCACCTATTCGACGCACTGCCAGATGGGGTCGCTTTGTTCAAGCAAGATGGCACCCTGATTGATTGTAATCAGGAACTGGCCACCAGCCACGGTTGGTCTCGGGAGGAACTGATTGGTCAGTCGATCAGTGTGTTAACCGATGCCGAACATTTGCCTCAACAAGATGAACTAATGGATGCGTTAAACAGCGCTGACAGCTTCGTCGCCGAAGGCGTTGACCGCCACCGGGATGGTACCGTTTTGCCCATGGACGCTCACGCCAAAGCCGTCACCATTCAAGGGCAGCGGCTAATGGTAACCGTGCTTCGGGATGTTTCAGAACGCAACCAGCATATTCAGGAACTAAAGCAACAGAAGAGCGATATTGAGCAGTTTGCTTATTCCATTTCACACGATCTGAAGAGTCCGTTAATTACCATCGAGGGTTTTGCCGAGATCCTGGGTGAACATCTGCAAGAGAAAGACTTCGACGAAGCCCATAGTGACCTGCAGCGAATTATTCGGGCGGCGGCAAAAATGCAGCTGCTGCTGACGGAACTACTTGATCACTCCAGGCTTACCAAATCCACCATGCGGACCCAGCCAGTTAACATCACAGCGGTAATTGAAGATGCAATAGAGCGGGTAGCAGGACAAGTGGTTAGCGCCGGCGCAACCATCGTGCTACAGGAAGATCTGCCAACGGTTAATGGTCACCCCGGACGCCTGGCTCAGCTCTACCAAAATTTAATTGATAACGCGATTAAATTTAACATCGACAACCAGAGCATCATCATTGAACTGGGTTGGGATCCGACCCAAAAATGTCTCTTTATTGACGACAACGGCCCCGGAATATCTCTTCAGTTTCAGCAAAAAATTTTTGGACTCTTCGATCAGCTCGACCCGCAGCAATCTGGCTCAGGTATTGGACTGGCTACCGTTAAACGGATTATCGAAATTCATGGCGGAAAAATATGGGTGGTGTCGCCCTCGCCTCTGGGCGGTACCCGGTTTTGCTTTACCCTGCCAAACGGCTGATAGACAGATTATTGAGAGTAGTTACCGCAATTTTGGATTAAAACCCCTTACCGCTCAGGAGCGGTATCGAACGCGCAAAAGCAGAACTCTCGGCCTCATTCCACCAACAGTAGACGCCATCAGACCAGCAAAAAACCTCCCCCAGCTAGATGCAAACAGCAAGCTCAACCTGCAAACCAAACCCGCACTCTACTTACTGTGCTCTGACCACCGCTGCCATCTCCGTCGGAGACCACGGTCAAACATGTTGATCTAGTTAGAGCCCCTATGCCGATCAACGCTGCACTATTACAACAACAGCTGAAGAATCACTTGAAAAAGCCGATGTAGTTAGAAGGGATTAATTTGGATTGTTGCCAAACAATAGCCCTTGAACCGCTTAAAACAACAGGCAGCAGTTAGTCCCAGCACAACTGGAGAATTGACAGTGACACCACTGATGCCCGAGCTGCTCCTGCTGGCCACGATCAATGGCTTGCCGCTGACAAAACTGTTCAGCCAGAGCTACCAACAGCTAATATTGATCCGGTGCGAATCTCCTAGCTGTATCAAAACCAAATCGACAACACGATCAAGTTTCGGCGCGATCATGTCCCGGTTAAATTTTAACTCGGCTGGCACCCCAAAAAATCTTGTTTTTTTGATGACGATGGCCGCCGCACAGTGTCGAAGTTAAATGACAAGGTATTTCAGCTATTTGACCAACTTGATTCTGGTCTCGAGGGATCTGGTGTTGGCCTGGCCACAGCGAAACGAATATTTGAAATCCACCTCGGCCATATTTGGCTGGAATCAGCCTCCCCACTGGGCGGTCGCCGATTTTATTTTATACGAGATATTCATTAACCACTGGAGGTTGTGATGAACAAGACCCTTGATGATGATCATGACCTACCGCCGTTGGTCATTCTGATCGAAGATGACCCCGACCACGCAGAACTG
>JAHRWJ010000141.1 GCA_019090185.1 Immundisolibacteraceae bacterium | reverse complement strand
TGATTGTTTTTAATATTGGTCTTAATTACGGCTTATCGAAACTGGGTGGGCAGTCCGGTGGACTGGTGCCGGCAGCCTTTGCCAGCGTCAACGGTGTTGATGGTTCGCCACTCTATGGGTTCTTGCTCGGACTCATGATTGCCGGTGCCTTTGCCTGGTTTCTCGGATACGGTTCAACGCTGGCAGAACCGGCCCTTAACGCGCTGGGTATTACCGTTGAAACCCTGACCAACGGAGCGTTTCAAAAACGGTTGCTGATGAGCAGTGTTGCCTTCGGCGTGGGCTGTGGTATCGCTATTGGCACCTTGCGAATGGTGTTCGATTTACCCCTGGCCTGGTTTTTGTTGCCCGCTTATGGGCTCGCCGGGTTACTCACCGCCCTCTCTACTGAGGAGTACGTTAACGTCGCCTGGGACAGCGCTGGCGTGACCACGGGTCCGGTTACCGTGCCACTGGTGCTGGCGATGGGGCTGGGGTTTGGTCAGTCGACAGCGGCCAGTGACGGATTTGGCATTCTGTCGATGGCCTCCATTGGGCCGATTTTGACCGTGCTATCGGTGGGCCTGGTGATTCGTTTGAAAATTTATCGCCAGCGCCAGCAAGATCTGACTGCTCTTCAACCTAAGGAACCGCTGCCTGATGAGTAAACGTGAAATAACCGTTCTTACCGATGTTGCACTGATCACCTGTGTGGTTCAACGTGGATATGCTGACGGGGTGATCGCCGCCGCCCGTGAAGTGGGGGCTCAAGGAGCAACCACCTTTTATGCCCGGGGCAGTGGGGTTCGTGAACGGTTGGGTATTTTTGGCGTGGCCATTGATGTTGAAAAAGAGGTGATCAACGTGGTGGTCTCTAAAGATCAGCTAGACCGGGTGTTCGAGCGGATGTACCTGGCCGGCAAACTCGACACCCCAGGGATGGGTTTTATTCATGTCACTGAACTTGAAAAGGCGGCCACCTATGTGCCCGAAGAGGTCAAGCAGAGACTCCAGAGCAGCGCTAGCCAGCGCCCCTAGCCAGATGATTCCTATACAAAAAGATCAACGGCAGATAACCGCCATTTTACCGGCTGGTGTTGGGCAAAAAATGGTTGAACTACTGTCGCTAGAGCGGGGGTTGACGACCGCATCACTACATCGTGCCCGCGGCGTTGGCATTGTGCCGTTAATTGGTCGTAAAGGTGTCGGCACGCAGGTTGAGTGGGAACTGGTAACCGTGATCGTGGCCCGTGATCAGGCGGATGAGATTTTCGAGTATATTTTTCGTCAGGGCGATATCGATCGTCCTCACGGCGGGTTTCTATATATGGGTGCACTCCAGGCAGCGACCCAGTTCCTGTTACCGGATGTGGCCGATGACCCGGACGCGACCCAGGAGTTTGAGAGTCTCTCGCGGGATGAGCTGACACAGCCCTGATGGTTCTGGTTGTCAGCTGAGGGGCTTTAAGCCTGGCTGTTCATCCGTTCAATGCGCATCTTCGATTGCATAGGCGGCCCTGATCTCTTCCATCACCGAATCCACATCAGCGCTGGTATCGCCTACGGCATGGGGGCGACCTTATTAGGTTCTTTAGCTGCTTTAAATTGGCTAAAGGCCCTGGCGTTCGGGACCTCTGCCGTTGAATGTTCAGGTGGTCAGCTTTGTTGGTTGGGCTGATTTTTATAGGCTTAAATAAACTCTAAAAAATACTTAAAGCTGGGCCCCGGTTAGGCGATAACTGCGCTGCAGGAATGGTGACCAAGGATGCCCCGTTCGTCTGCGTGGTTGCTGCTAACAAGTTATTCGTTCTATTGGTGTTTCGTGAACCGTGGTTTGGGTTCACGGTTCTAGCTGAAGTTGGCGGATGCAATTAGGTAGCACCGGCTAACAAAAAATAGCCATATCGGCAGGCAACCTGCGTAGCTTGCCTGCCAAAAAATAATAACCAGGGAGTTTGATTATGCCGAAGGCAACCATTGCCGGGGTAAGCTCGGGTCTGATTCGGGCATTTCTAGATCGATTTAATCTTCGCCAAAAACTGATTCTGCTAGCGGCACCCTTGATGCTGTTGATGCTGGTGGTGACGGTTCAGGAAGCCTGGCGGTTAGCGCAGAAAAATAATGAGTTAGACCGTAGCCTTCAGGTCACGCAGCTGGCGATTACCAGCAGTCAACTGGTTCATGAACTTCAGAAAGAGCGCGGACTAACCGCAGGATATCTGGCCAGTGGCGGTCAGAGCTTTGGTGCAAAACTGCGGGCGCAACGATTACAAACAGAAACCGCTCTTACTCAGCGGCAGCTGGTTATTGAGCAGCTGCTCGGCTCACAGAGCGAAGCGCTGGCTAATGATCCGGTGGGCCGGCTGCTACAGCAATATCAATCGGTCGGTTTAGAGGCGCGCGAGCCGTTTCGTCGCCAGGTAGATAACCAGGTGATTGATGTCGATAAAGTGATCGCCTTTTATTCGGCGATTAACCAACGCTTATTGGCGATGAACCTGGCCTATGCCAGAGAGAGTAATCATCCGGTGCTGCTACGCCATTTTTTCGCCTATGACCGGTTGTTACAGGCAAAAGAGCAGGCTGGGATTGAGCGAGCATTATTGAGCAGTAGCTTGTCTGGAAAGCAGTTTTCTGCTGCTGAATTCCAGCAGTTCGTAACACTGGTGAGTGGCCAGAAAACCCAATTAGCCGATTTCGAAAAATTATTGCTTGATGATGATCAGGCCAGTTTCAGAGCGCTAGCGGCGGGTAGTGATTTCAAAGCCGTGGCCGAATTTCGCCGATTGGTTTTCTCTGAGCATGCCAGTGGCAAGCTGCAGGCTAATGCCGGCAACTGGTTTCGACTGGCCAGTCGGCGTATTGAGCAATTAAAACTGCTCGAAGATAGGTTTGCCGATTCGATGCTGGCCGAGATGGAAATTCTGCAAAACCAGGGCCGCCAGGCGTTGCAGTTTGTGTTGTTCAGCCGTCTGCTGGTGGTGGTGCTGGCTTTCTTAATCGCCAAAGGTATTTCGGCAAAAATTCGTGGTCAGGTCAGCCATTTAATTACCACCATGACGGCGGTCAGCCAGGGTCATGATCTGGGTCAGCGGGCAACCCTGTCCGGCGAAGATGAAATGGCCCAGATAGGGAGCCATTACAACCAGGTTCTGGATAATTTTGCTCAGACCATTGGCCAGATTCATGGCAGTAGTCAGGCAATGGCGATAACCGCGACACAGATAGCCACGGCAGTCAGTCATGCTGAAACCAGTATGCACGAGCAACAGGATGAAACTGCCGAACTGAGCGAGGCGATTCAGCAGACCTCTGCCAACATTGAAGTGGTGACTGACCGTATGCATCATGTGGCAGAGGTGACCGATCTTGCCTATCAAGCGGCTGAGGAAGGGCTTGAGCATATGGACGACGCAGTGGTGGCCATTGAGTCAGTTTCACACGAAGTTAATAGTATTGAAGCGCTGATTACCGAGCTGCATCGTGGCAGCGAGAGTATCGTCGGTGTGCTTGATGTTATTAAGGCGGTGTCGGAGCAAACCAATCTGCTGGCGCTCAACGCGGCGATCGAGGCGGCGCGTGCCGGTGAGCATGGCCGTGGTTTTGCGGTGGTGTCAGAAGAGGTCAGGGCATTGGCATTTCGTACCCAGGAGTCGGCTACCGAGATTGAGGGCATGTTGTCTGAGTTTCAGCACAATGCCAATAGCGCCAATGAAATTGTCTCGGCGAGCAATCGCACCGTTAATTACGCGGTCGAGCAGACCCGCTCGCTGTCGACTACGCTGCGGGACATAGAGGTTTCAATTGCTACCATCCGCGATATGAACCGGGATGTGGCCGATGCCTCGGCGGAGCAAGCGGTGGCCTGTAAACAGGTCGCCGATAATGTGGTGCATTTTAGTAACAATGCGGAGGTCACCACCCAGGCGACCGGTGAAATTGTTGCCGCCAGTCGACAGCAGTCCGATAACGTCGCCAGGTTAGAGCAGTTAGCCCGTAAATTTGAATCCGCTGAAGGTGAAACGCAGCTCGACCAGGTTGGCTAGTCGTTACGCAGGTGTCGGGCTAACAGCTGGCGCTTAAATTGACCGCCGAGTAAACCAGTCAATGCGGCCTGGGCTGATGGGCTATCAGCTCAGGTCGGCCTTAATCCTGACTGTTCATCCGTTCAATGCGCATCTGCTCGATGGCGTAGGCGGCCTTGATCTCTTCCATCACCGAATCCACATCAGCGTTGGTGTCGTCGGCTTCGAACAGTCCGGTCAGGGTTGATTCCGGGTGGAGTTCGCCGGCTTTATAGAGGTCCCAAATTTCTTCGGCGTAGAGTTTGCCTTTGAGTTGGCGCGCATAGCGGCCGTAGAAGCGGGTGATGTTATTCACGTCACGCTCCAGCATGGACTGGGCATGGTTATTTGCCGACGCATCCACCGCCTGGGGCAGATCGATAACCACCGGGCCAATATCATCAACCAACACATTAAATTCTGATAGATCGCCATGAACCAGTCCGGCGCAGAGCATGCGCACAATGGCGTGCATCATCACCGAATGGTCCCGTAAGGCTGTTTCTTTATCAGGCCGGGTGTCGGATAGACGCGGTGCGACCTCACCCTCGCCGGTGGTGACCAGCTCCATCAGCAGTACGCCATCGAGACAAAAATAGGGTTTGGGCACCCGTACACCGGCAGCGTCGAGTTTCTGTAGCGCTTCGACTTCGGCGTTATGCCATGCCTCTTCGACCTGCTTACGACCGAAATCAGTTCCCTTTTTCATCGCCCGAGCTTTACGGGTGTTGCGCACCTTGCGGCCTTCCTGATACTGCACCGCCTGTTTAAAACTGCGGGTTTCCTTATCTTTATAGACTTTTGCACAGCGCAGTTCGTCGCCGCAGCGCACCACATAAACATCTGCTTCCTTGCCACTCATCAGGCGACTGATGACCTCGTCGATCAGGCCATCTTCAACCAGGTCGGAGAGTTGTTCGGGTGTTTTCATGAAAAATGCATATCCGTGAGTTCGTGGTCGCAGTTGGGTAAAGCAATAAGCTCAGGCGAATCGTCGATTTTAGCTGATTAACAACGGCTTCACTACTGGTGTTACCACCTGCCCAATACCCCAGAGTGGTCGTTTTTGACCTGCTTTGCTCAACAAATTAATCTACTCTGAACAAGGTAGCGTGATGGCGGGGAAAAACTTAACCCGGGGGAGGGTGTTGATATGCAAACAGTTGATTTTAAGGGCAGGGTGGCGCTGGTTACCGGTGCAGGTTCGGGCATCGGCCAGGCGACCGCGCTGGCTTTTGCGCGCGGTGGGGCTCAGGTGGTGGTGAATGACATTAACCCAGCAGGTGGCGCGCAGACGTTGGATCAAATTAAAGCGCTGGGTGGTCAGGCGGTTTTTCTTGAGGCCGATGTCGCCAACGCCGAGCAGGTGGAGTCGCTAATTGCAGAAACTATCTCGGCCTATGGTCAACTTGATTTCGCCTGTAACAATGCGGGTATGGGTGGGGTGCCGGCCAAAACCGCGGACTGCACCGAGCGGGACTGGGATCGGGAAACCGGGGTGATGTTCAAAGGTGTCTGGCTCTGCATGAAGTATGAAATACAGCAGATGTTGCGGGCCGGTGGTGGTGCGATTGTGAATATCGCTTCGGTGGCCGGACAGGTCGGTTATGAACATGTCTCGCCGACCTTGTCAGCGTGTAAATTCGGCGTGATTGGTCTGACCAAAACCGCCGCATTGGAATATGCTAAACAGAATATTCGGGTCAACGCGGTCTGTCCTGGTACCACCTTAAGCCAGCAAATAATTGGTGTTGGCGAACGGATCCCCGGACTGATCGAGGCTCAGCAGGCGCTGCATCCGATGGGTCGACTGGGTGAGCCTGGCGAAATTGCTGATGCGGTTACCTGGCTCTGTTCGGCCGGGTCTACCTTTGTCACCGGTCAGACCGTGACGGTTGACGGTGGCTACACCGCGCAGTGATCAGCGGTGGCCAATTTATAAAATAATCGGCAAGAGTTAATTAATAGAAAAACAGCAGTGGGGCAAACACCACTGAGTCATTAATAAGCTGTTTAATGGAGGAGTCAACATGGCAATTTTAGTAACCGGAGGTACCGGTTTTATCGGCTCGGCAGTGGTGCGTGAACTACTGGCCGAAGGCAAACATGAGGTGACTGTTTTTCATGTCAGCGCAGCCACCTGGCGGCTGGATGATGTGGCCGACCAGGTGACCTTTATTCAGGGCAACCTGGGTAATATAAGTCATGTGATGGAGGCGGTTAAGCGCGCCAAACCAGAGGCGATATACCATCTCGGCGCCATGCTCTCGGTGGCCTCAGATCTTGACCCGGCGGCGGCGATGCAGGCCAATGTCAACGGTACCTTTAATGTCTTTGAAGCGGCTCGGTTGCTTGATGTACCCCAGGTGCTGTTTGCCAGCAGTATCGGGACCTATGGGGCAGATGTCAGCGGTGATCAGCTTGATGACCTGAGTATGCAGCGGCCGCTATCTTTCTATGGTTCGGCTAAGTTGTTCGGCGAAAATATGGGTAATTTTTACCGTAACCGCTATGGTCTCGATTATCGCGGTATTCGTTTTCCTGGCATTGCAGGCGCGGGTGTAAGAACACCGGGCGCTGCCCAGTTTCATTCCTGGATGGTCGAGGAGAGCGCCAACGGCAGAGCCTATGTGGTCGGTGCCGCCGAACATACCCGGGTGCCGATTGTGTATGTAAAAGATTGTGCTCGCGGGGTGATACAGCTGAGTCGCGCGCCGGTCGAAGGGCTGAAAAAGTTCAATTACTTAATTAATGGCGTGCCGCCGACCCCAACGGCGGGAGAGCTGGCAGAAACCGTCAGGGCGCGGATTAGTGACGCACAGATCAGTTTTAATCCGGACCCTCAGCGCCAGCGATTTCTTGATGAAATGATCAAACCGATCGACGATCGCTTCGCCCGCGATGAGTGGGGCTGGAACCCGGAGTATGACCTGGGGCAGTGGATCGATGATTTTCTGTTGGAGCTGCAGAACCATCCGCAGCGTTATCCTTAACCCAGCCCAGGGTTGTTTTGATTGGCTTTGAATTGATCTAGGGTTGATGCTGGCCTGAATTATCAGGCCAGCATCAACCCGAGTCGGATGACCTAGGTGAAATTGCCCCCAAATTCCGAGCTGGAATTTAGCCGTGGAAAATCACCTTCAGGCACGGGACGGCCAAGAAAGTCACACAGTGGTTGCCAACCCTGCTTGACTTCAAACTCCAGCAATCGATCAGCGGCTATGTATCGCCGAACTTCGGCGTTGTGCTGCTCGTAAATCGAAATACAGTAATCCCGGTCTGTGGTATTACCCAGGAAGGTACCTTGCGAAATACTCGCTCGGGCGCAGGTGATCTGGTCGATCATCTCTTGTGGGGTATCGGGTGGCAGCTGGGGCTCAGTGGCACCGTCGGGGAAAGCGCCGCCGATGGCCG
>JAHRWJ010000140.1 GCA_019090185.1 Immundisolibacteraceae bacterium | reverse complement strand
CAGTATCCCCGGCCCTTTGCTGAAGCCATCTTTACTCAGGCAGAGGACAGCAATTAGTCATGCTAAAAGGGCTTAACTTAGTGCCATTCGGGTCAGATACCGTCTTGAACGCCAGTTCCGGGGTCAGGTCTTGAATGTTGAATTCAACCCAAGTTACACTGCCCACTTATGGCCAGACCACCACGAATAGAATTTCCCGGCGCTTTTTACCATGTCACTTCCCGTGGCGATGGCCGTGGGGATGTCTACCTGGATGATATTGATCGGCAACGGTTTCTTGAGGTGTTGTCTGAGGTGGTCGAACGGTTCAATTGGGTGTGCCACGCCTACTGCTTGATGGACAACCATTATCACCTGCTGATTGAGACGCCTGAGGGCAATCTGTCGTTAGGTATGCGCCAGCTCAATGGGGTATTTACTCAGCGATTTAACCGTCGCCATCAACGGGTCGGTCACGTCTTTCAGGGGCGATATAAGGCGATCCTGTTGCAGGAAGACGCTTATCTGTTGGAGTTGTGCCGCTATATCGTGCTCAATCCGGTGCGGGCGCAGATGGTGCAGCAGCCCGACGACTGGCGTTGGAGTAGTTTTGCGGCGACTGCCGGTATTGATCCACCACCACAATGGTTGTCGATTAAAATAATTCTGGCGGCTTTTAGTGACGATAATAAGCAGGCGGTATTGGCTTACCGGCGGTTTGTGCTGCAGGGCATTGATAAGGCCTCACCCTGGTCTGATCTTCGTCATCAAATTTACTTGGGCGACGACGGCTTTGTGCAGGCGATGCAGCGCAAAATTGCTGCGGATGCTGATCTAAGGGAGATGCCGGCGGGGCAGACGGCGCGCCTGGTGTTGCCTTTAGATTCTTATCTTGAGGTTGCTGGCAGCCGTAATGAGGCGATTGCAGATGCCTATCGTGGTGGCGGTCGTAGCATGGCGCAGATAGCGGACCATTTTGGTTTGCACTACTCTTCGGTCAGCAAAATCATCAAACAATTCGAAAATTCACAATTCAAAACCTGACCCCGGGGTTCGGAGTTTCATGAAAGAGCAATCACAATCTGCTGGGCTGTTTGGTCGGCTTAAGCAGGGTTTGGCGAAAACCCGTACCCGTTTTACGGATGGTCTGGCCGATCTGGTTTTCGGTGAGAAGACCGTTGATATCGACACCCTTGATGATCTGGAGGCGCTGTTGCTGACCGCCGATGTTGGGGTTGAGGCGACTGAGCAGATCATTATTGACCTTCATGACCGGCTCGGTCGTAGTGAGCTTGGTAACGGTGGCGCGGTTTATCAGGCGCTGCACGACAAAATGACGGCGATGCTGGTGGCCTGCGAGGGGCCGTTGCAGTTGCCAGCAGATACTGCGCAAACCCCGGCGGTGATCTTGATGGTGGGTGTCAATGGTGCGGGTAAAACTACCACTATTGGCAAATTGGCTTCGCGGTTTTTAAAAGATAAAAAGTCGGTACTGCTGGCGGCAGGAGACACCTTTCGAGCGGCGGCATCAGAACAGCTGCAGGCCTGGGGCAAGCGCAACGGGGTTCCGGTGATCAGCCAGCAACCGGGTGCAGACCCGGCGGCGGTGATTTTTGATGCGCTGCAGTCTGCCGGTAGTCGCCATACCGACCTGGTGCTGGCGGATACCTCTGGGCGGCTCCACACCCAGGGTGGGCTGATGGATGAGCTGAGTAAAATCAATCGGGTGATCGGCAAATTTGACGACAGTGCACCCCACGAAACCTTGCTGGTGCTGGATGCGGGCAATGGCCAGAATGCCCTGTCTCAGGCCCGCTCCTTTAGTGATGCGGTTAATGTTACCGGCCTGGTGCTCACCAAGCTTGATGGCACGGCCAAAGGCGGCATCGTCTTCGCGATTGCCGCAGAGCTGGGAATACCGATTAAATTTATTGGGGTTGGTGAAGGTATTGATGATCTGCGGCCCTTTGTAGCTGCGGAGTATGTGGAAGCACTACTGAGCAAAGCCGATTAATTGGAGCTCTAGCGTTTGATTCGTTTTAGTGAGGTGTACAAACGCTATCCCGGTGGCGGCGATGCGTTAAAAAATGTTGGTTTTCGATTGGCGGCTGGCGAAATGTCGTTTCTCACCGGCCATTCGGGTGCTGGCAAAAGTACCTTATTAAAACTCATCACCGCGATTGAACGCCCTACCCGAGGCCAGGTCTGGATCGGACAGGAAAACATTTCTAAAATAGCCTATCGCAAGGTGCCGTTTTTGCGCCGCCAGATTGGCATTATTTTTCAGGATCATAAGTTACTCCACGACCGCACCGTGTTCGACAATGTCGCCTTGCCGCTGATTGTCGCCGGACTACCCCATCTGGATATCCGTCGCCGGGTCCGGGCTGCCCTGGATAAGGTTGGCCTTTTGCGTAAAGAACGTAACTACCCCCTGCAGCTATCCGGGGGCGAGCAGCAGCGGGTGGGCATTGCCCGTGCGGTGGTCGGCAAGCCACCTCTGCTACTGGCCGATGAGCCAACCGGTAACCTTGATCCGGCGCTTTCGCTGGAGATCATGACTCTTTTCGCCGAATTTAACCGGGTTGGCGTTGCGGTGTTGATTGCCAGCCATGATCTGGATCTGATCAAGCAGCTGGGTTATCGCCAGTTGATATTGAGCGGCGGTGAACTGATAGCCGGCGGTGATAGCTGATGAAAGCCTGGTTGGTGCGCCACCTGCAGGTGTTTTTTTATAGCCTGGGACAGCTCTGGCGTAGTCCGTGGGGCACCCTCATGTCGGTGGCGGTGATTGCCATTAGCCTGGTGTTGCCAACCGCGCTCTATCTGGCGCTTGAAGTGGTCGATGATCTCAGCGGCCAATGGCACAGTGGTGCGGAGATATCGCTAT
>JAHRWJ010000139.1 GCA_019090185.1 Immundisolibacteraceae bacterium | reverse complement strand
GGCGCGCGTTCGCGCAAGAGTTCCAACATAGGCACCACACCTGAGGTGCTGACAGTGACTCGGCGGCGGCTTAATCCGTAGCCGAGATCGTCCAGCATAATGTCAATCGCATCGGTGACCGGGTCCAGATTAAGTAGCGGTTCGCCCATTCCCATGAAAACCACATTGGTGATCGCGCGACTCTGGGTGGGTGGGGGTTTGCCGGTATAGGGCTGCAACAGCCGTTTTGCGACCCAGACCTGGCCGATAATTTCTGCCGCGGTTAAATTGCGATTAAAACCCTGGCGAGCGGTCGAACAGAAAGTGCAGTTGAGCTGGCAGCCGACCTGTGAGGAGATACATAGGGTGCCGCGTTTGCCGTCGGGGATGTAAACGGTTTCGATATCACTACCACCGGCCATGCGAAGCACCCATTTACGGGTGCCATCGCTGGCGGTGTGATCAGAGACAATTTCTGGCCCCTGAATAACAGCGCGTTCACTAATAGTGGCACGCAGCTTTTTACTGATATTGGTCATCGCATCAAGATCATCGACACCATATTGGTGCAACCACTGCAGGAGCTGGCCGGCACGAAATCGTTTTTCACCGAGTTCGTCGACAAATTTTTCTAGCCCTGCCAGGTTGAGACCGAGCAGGTTGATGCGATCGTTGACCATGACTAAGTTTCTTATCGGGTCCGAGGGCAGAGATCGAGATCGCTGAAGTAGAAGGCGATTTCGTTAGCAGCGGTTTCGGCACTATCAGAACCGTGGCATGCATTTTCGTCGATGCTGGTAGCAAATTCGGCGCGGATGGTGCCGGCAGCTGCATCGGCAGGGTTGGTGGCACCCATCAGATCGCGGTGCAGGCTAATGGCGTTGTCACCTTCCAGTGCGGTAACCATGACTGGGCCAGAGGTCATGAAGCTCACCAGGTCGTTATAAAAAGGACGCTCTTTATGCACGGCATAAAATTCACCAGCTTGCTTGTCGCTTAGGTGCATCATTTTTGCTGCAATGATTTTTAAGCCAGCCTTTTCAAAAATAGCGTAGATATCACCAACGTGATTTTTGCCTACTGCGTCCGGTTTGATGATGGATAGGGTGCGTTCAATGGCCATGTCGATCTTTATCCTTAAATTAAGCAAGTATCAAACGGGTCAGTTTACTGGATTTGGTAGGCCAAGAGCCAGAGACGATTTAGGTTCTGTTGGGTTTTCGGCAAGATAGTTACAGTGCGGCCGTTGCTGTCAGGTTGCATATAGTACTAAAATAGTCCCCTTTGAACCGCACTCACTTGGTTGTTGTCATCGGTCTACTCAAATTTAACAGTGTGCTGGAAATGAAGCCAGTTTGTGGGTATGCCCGCTGGCCTTACGCTGTTTAACCCGTTCTGAAGGTTTCACGATGCTAAAAATCAGTAGGTTGACCGATTATGGCACCCAGGTGATGAGTGGGCTTTCCACCCGCCCGCAGCAATTTGTTAAATCTGCGGAACTGGCGCTGGAGATTGGCGTCGCACCACCGACGGTGGCCAAGTTATTAAAGCGGTTAACCCGCGAAGGGTTGGTGGAGTCCTCAAGAGGGCAGCAGGGTGGTTACCGGCTTGCGCGGTTGCCTGCAAATATAACCGTGGCAGAGATTATTCAGGCCCTGGATGGCCCGTTAGGATTGACTGACTGTAGTGCGGATGAAGGTAGTTGCGACCACGAGTCTGACTGCAACGTGAAGGTTAACTGGCAAAAAATTAGTCGGGTCGTGGCTAATGCGTTAGATCAGGTCACCCTGGAGCAGCTGCTTCAGCCAGAGGAACAGCCCCTGAGATTTATGCCCAATCAGGGTTCAAGCGGCTGGGGCACTCTGGCAGTGACCGCAGACTAAATAAAAATACAGGCGTCCGGTTTGGGCGTGCTAGACAGATGAGAGAGTTGTAATGGCGACTGAATCACAGGAAATTGACCGCTACATCAGCCGTGAGTATGAACACGGTTTTGTGACCGAGGTACAGCAGGATACTTTTCCACCGGGTTTAGATGAGGGGGTCGTTCGTGCCATATCGGCGAAAAAGAACGAACCTGAGTTTATGCTTGAGTACCGGTTAAAAGCGTTTGAAATTTGGCAACAGATGGAGCCGCCTGAGTGGGCTCATGTTCATTATCCGGCGATCGACTTTAACTCGATCAGCTATTTTTCAGCCCCCAAGGCGGATTCTGATAAACCGCAGAGTCTGGCTGATGTCGATCCAGAAATTCTTGAAACCTACGAAAAACTCGGCATCCCACTGCATGAACGGGCGGCGTTGGCTGGTGTTGCAGTGGATGCGGTGTTCGACAGTGTTTCGGTTGCTACCACCTTTAAAGATAAGCTGGCTGAAGAGGGGGTGATTTTTTGCCCGCTGTCAGAAGCGGTTCATGACCATCCCGAGCTGGTTAAGCAGTATCTGGGCAGCGTGGTGCCTACAGCGGACAACTTCTATGCTGCATTGAACGCGGCGGTTTTCTCTGATGGCTCATTCGTTTATATCCCGAAAGGGGTGCGCTGTCCGATGGAGCTGTCCACCTATTTTCGTATTAATGCCCTCAATACCGGGCAGTTTGAACGCACGTTAATTATCGCCGACGAAGGCTCTCATGTAAGTTACCTGGAGGGCTGTACAGCGCCGATGCGGGACGAAAACCAGCTGCATGCGGCGGTGGTTGAACTGGTCGCGATGAAAGATGCGCAGATTAAATACTCCACTGTGCAGAACTGGTACCCCGGTGATAAGGAGGGTAAAGGCGGGATTTATAACTTTGTCACCAAGCGTGGTGATTGCCGTGGTGCGCGCTCTAAAATCAGCTGGACTCAGGTGGAAACAGGTTCTGCGATCACCTGGAAATACCCCAGCGTGGTGCTCACCGGTGACGACAGTGTCGGTGAGTTCTATTCGGTAGCGCTGACCAATAACTATCAGCAGGCTGATACTGGCAGCAAAATGATTCATATCGGTAAAAACAGCCGTAGCACCATAATCTCCAAAGGCATTTCTGCGGGTAAAGCTGAGAATGCTTATCGAGGTCTGGTCAAAGTACTGCCTGGAGCAACCGGGGCTCGCAACTACACCCAGTGTGATTCATTGCTGATTGGTAGTCGTTGTGGCGCCCATACCTTTCCTTATATAGAAGTTCAGGAGCCCTCTGCTCAGGTCGAACATGAGGCCACCACCTCGCGGATTGGCGAAGATCAGTTGTTCTATTGTCGTCAACGGGGCATCGCCGAAGAAGAGGCTGTATCGATGATTGTTAACGGCTTTTGTAAGGATGTGTTTACCGAGCTACCGATGGAGTTTGCTGTCGAAGTTCAGCGCTTGCTCGGTGTCAGTCTTGAAGGCAGTGTCGGTTAAATTTGCAAGGAATAATTGGTTAAAAAAATGTTAAAAGTCAATGATTTAAAAGTAGAAGTTAATGGGAAGTCTATCCTTAAAGGGTTGACCCTGAATATCGGTGCCGGCGAAGTACACGCGATTATGGGGCCTAATGGTTCCGGTAAAAGCACGCTCTCCCACGTGCTCTCTGGTCGCGATGGTTATGAAGTGGTTGGTGGCAGTATCGAGCTTGATGGCGAAGATATGCTTGCCCTCTCTCCGGAAGCGCGAGCCTGGAAAGGGCTGTTTCTGGGCTTTCAATATCCAGTCGCCATTCCAGGACTGAATAGCTCGGTGTTTATGCGGGAAGCGGTCAACGCCCAACGTCGAAGTCGTGGCGAATCTGAGTATGACGCCATGGATTTTCTGTCGATTTCTCGTGAAAAAATGAAGCTGCTCGATATGGACGAGAGCTTCATGAGTCGAGCCGTCAATGATGGCTTTTCTGGTGGCGAGAAAAAGCGTAATGAAATTTATCAGATGGCGCTGCTAGAGCCACGGCTGGCGATTCTCGATGAAATTGACTCGGGTCTTGATATTGATGCCTTAAAAGTGGTTTCTGAGGGCATTAACAAATTGCGTAGCCCAGAGCGCTCATTGATTATGGTTACCCATTACCAGCGCCTGCTGGACTACGTGGTGCCGGATTTTGTCCATGTGCTTTCTGGCGGAAAAATCATTCGTTCCGGTGGCCGTGAGCTGGCTCTTGAACTGGAAGAGTCTGGTTATGGCTGGCTAGAGCAGGATATGGCGGCAGCTGAGTAATGGCCGCATCTGAAACCAAGCAACAGTTGGTCGATCGTTATGGGCAGCAATTCGCGGCTCACCAGGTTCAACTGCCTGGCGATAAGGATGTGCGCCAACAGGCAATAGAGCAGCTTACTGATAGTGGTTTGCC
>JAHRWJ010000138.1 GCA_019090185.1 Immundisolibacteraceae bacterium | reverse complement strand
GAAGTCGAAGAGAAATCAATATTCACTTCATTGGGACGGTCTCGAAACGCTGGATGTTCAAATTCGATTTTGAAGGAAACTCGAAAGCCATTAAATGGTTCAAACTTTGCCCACTTGTCATCATCCTCAACAACAACTGGCTTTAGCACCCGAATGAACCGTTTGGCCACCTGCTGCTCTTCAATTCCAGCGGACTGAATTAAAAACACAAAAGGGCTGGAGCTACCATCCATAATCGGGACTTCAGGTGCGCTCACATCGACCCAAGCATTATCAATGCCCAGACCCGCAAACGCCGAAAGCAGGTGTTCTACGGTCGATATGGTCACACCGTTACGGGTTAATGAGGTAGAAAGCCGAGTATCTCCAACGTAGCAAGCCCGCGCTGGAATATCTACCGGCTCATCCAGATCGACCCGTCTGAACACAATACCGGTATCCGGCGCAGCCGGTCTTAATGTCAGGTAAACCTTCTCACCTGTGTGCAAACCGACACCCGTCGCTTTGATCACATTTTTCAATGTTCTCTGCTTAACCACTAAGCTGCCTACCTACCCGAAAAATGATCGTTTATTACTGTCCACAATGAACCCGATTTGCACCCGCATGAAAGGGTACATTTCGCGTGGAACAGTTGAGAAACCCGGATGTTAGCACGGTAAACAGGGCCCGAGATAGCCCTATTCAAACCCACTGCCAACCCACTTTTTGACTGAAGCCAACTATTATTAGAGGCGTTAATTTCAGCTCAACATTCAAGTCCGAACTCAGATCAAATTAATCAGCCTGTCGCCGCAAAAATGCGGGAATCTCAAGGGTCTCTAAATCGGCCTCACCTAGCGCAGCTGGAATCTCTGTAACTGCGGCTGCCTGACGCACGTTAGTCGGTGTATCTAGCTCGGCATAATCAACCTGCACAGGCGCCGAACTGCTCACCACCTCGAGGGTTTTTTTCGGCGTCTCAAGGGTCTTATCCTGCTGACGGTTTAACCCTGTAGCGACCACAGTCACCCGCATTTCGCCGTTTGCATCTGGATCTAATGAGGTACCAATCACCACGGTTGCATCTTCGGAAGCAAATTCACGAACCACATTGCCCACTTCCTCAAACTCACCAATCGACATATCCAGGCCAGCGGTGATGTTAATCAAGATACCCCGGGCTCCGGCCAGGTTGATATCTTCCAGGAACGGGCTACTAACCGCACTTTCTGCTGCACACCGCGCACGATCTTCGCCGCTCGCCGCAGCACTGCCCATCATCGCCATGCCCATTTCTGACATCACCGTCCGTACATCAGCGAAATCGACATTGATCAAGCCGGGCCGAGTGATCAGTTCTGCAATACCCTGCACCGCACCGCGAAGCACTTCATTAGCTTCTTTAAAGGCATTTAACAGACTCACATTACGATCTAGCTCACTGAGCAATTTATCGTTAGGGACGATAATCAGCGAATCGACCGTCTGCGATAGCGCCTCAATGCCCATCTCCGCTACCTTGGCCCGACGATTGCCCTCAAAGCTAAACGGCCGTGTTACCACTGCAACAGTAAGAATGCCCTGCTCTTTGGCAAGCTCAGCAATCACTGGAGCCGCACCGGTGCCGGTGCCGCCGCCCATGCCGGCGGTGATAAACACCATATCGGCACCCGCTAATGCTTCGCTGATGCGCTGACTATCCTCTAGCGCTGCCAGCCTGCCTGTTTCCGGGGTTGCGCCTGCGCCTAACCCTTTGGTGATATCACCACCAATTTGCAGGATGGTCTCAGCGCCGGAACCCTTGAGGGCCTGCGCATCCGTATTGGCAACAATAAACTCGACGCCGTCGATGGTCTCATTGAGCATGTGGCTGATGGCATTGCCACCACCACCACCGACACCAATGACTTTAATAACCGCATTCTGCTCGTGGGTCTCAATCATATTAAACATGGCAATACTCCCTCTTTTCATTCTGATTATCCGACCCAATTTGGGCTCGGAAGTGGTCGATCCTGGCTGGTCTCAATCTCCTTCCAGTTGTGGTCACTGCCATTAAAAATGTCCCTCGAACCAATTTTTCATACGTGCCAGCACCGCAGCGAATCCGCTGATATTGGTGCCATCAATTCCCTTTAATTTCTGATCTCGTGCAAATAACAACAAACCAACGCCGGTGGCGTGAATTGGGTTGCTAATCACGTCAGTCAACCCGGTGACGTATTGCGGAACCCCTAGCCGAACCGGCATATGAAAAACCTCTTCGGCCAACTCCACAGCCCCTTCCATCTTCGAGCTACCACCAGTCAAAACGATGCCCGACGCAATCAAGCTTTCCAGACCACTGCGACGCAATTCTGATAACACCAGGCCAAACAGTTCGTCATAGCGAGGTTCGACCACCTCAGCCAGGGTTTGCCGGGCTAATCGTCGCGATGGCCTGTCACCAACACTGGGGACTTCAATGGTTTCATCGGTAGAGGCCAATTGCGCTAATGCACAGGCATATTGAATTTTGATCTGCTCGGCAAACTGGGTCGGTGTTCGTAACGCCACCGCAATGTCGTTGGTGACCTGGTCACCGGCAATCGGAATCACCGCGGTGTGGGCAATTGCACCACCAATAAAGACCGCGATATCCGTGGTGCCACCACCAATATCTACCAGGCAGACACCAAGCTCACGCTCGTCACTGGTCAACACAGCTTCACTTGAAGCCAGCTGCTCCAAAATAAAATCATCAACCTCTAAACCGCAGCGCCGTACACATTTAACAATGTTCTGCGCCGCACTTGCCGCACCGGCGACCATATGTACCTTGGCCTCGAGCCGAACACCCGCCATGCCGATCGGTTCTCTGATGCCTTCCTGATCATCAATGATGTATTCCTGGGGCAACACATGAAGGACTTTTTGATCTAACGGAATCGCCACTGCGCGCGCCGCATCAATCACCCGCTCCAGGTCTACCTGTGTGACTTCACGATCTCTAATCGCAACGATGCCATGGGAATTTAAGCTGCGGATATGGGAACCGGCAATCCCGGCATAAACCGAATGAATCTGACAGCCGGCCATCAGTTCAGCCTCTTCAGCAGAGCGCTGCATCGCCGATACGGTCGACTCAATATTGACGACCACACCTTTCTTTAACCCCTTCGATGGATGGCTGCCTAGGCCGATTACCTCAATCTCACCGTCATCTGCCATCTCACCGACGATGGTGACAATTTTCGAGGTACCGATATCCATCGCCACCAGTAAATTTTTATCCTGCGCTCGGGTCATCGCCGGTTACCTTGTTCAACCTTTATTGTGTTGGGAGAAAATGCCACCGCTATCCCGTCGCTGTAACGCAAATCAACGCTGACAACCTTGTTCCAGTGAGCCGTTAACTCCTGTCGGTAGACCTCAATCAGGCGCGCTAACGGTGCATCCTGTGGGTCACCGCTGAAGGTGATCACAATTCCATCCGCGCCGCTCACCTGCCAAACATCACGACTGTT
>JAHRWJ010000137.1 GCA_019090185.1 Immundisolibacteraceae bacterium | reverse complement strand
GATTTAACTGAGATTGCGCTGGCGATGTCTCAGCAGAATCGGCCAGGACTGGATCTGGCGGAAAGCCGCGAGGCACTGGCTGATCTGGTGAGTGGGTTTCGGCAGATGATCGCGGCACAGAAGCCATCATCAGCGAAAGATTATGCCCGTAACCTGTGTCACTTCCTGTATGAACAGCAGGGTTTTGCCGGCAACCAGGAGGCGTATTACGACCCGGACAATAGTTATCTGGATCGGTTATTACATCTGCGGCGGGGTATCCCGATCTCTCTTGCGCTGCTCTATATTCATATCGGTCGTAAGGTGGGGCTAGATGTTCAGGGAATCGGCTTTCCCGGGCACTTTCTTGTTGGTGTTTATCAGGATGATGAGCGTGCCTTGTTGGATCCGTTTGCAGGCCGACTGATCACAGAGGTTGGGCTACTGGAGCTATTAAAACAGCAGCGCGGAGCGGCGGCGGTTCTGGACGATGTGTTGCTTCGTCCTGCGTCTGCCAGTGATATTGTCATCAGAATGATCAATAATTTGCGCGCGATTTATCAGCAGCAAGGCGATCACCAGCGACAGCTTAGCTGTTGTGACCAGATATTGATGATTGATCCAGAAAACCCTCAAGAGCTGTTTCAGCGGATCGCTATTTATCTGCAACTGGAGCAGAAGCAGTTAGCCTTAATGGAACTGGGGCGGCTACGTGGCAAGGTGGATGACGACAACTTTAAGCAGCGCATCGAATCGATGATGCTGGAAATTGACATAGACCCAGGACCCTTACAGTAACCATGAGTGATTTACCCTATTGGCAACTGCCGCTAACTGAGCTTAATTCCCAGCAATGGGAGTCGTTATGTGATGGCTGTGCTCGTTGTTGCCAGATTAAACTTGAAGATGAATACTCAGGTGCCCGTTATATCACCAGCATCGCCTGTGAGTTGCTCGATCAAGAGGGTTGCCGCTGCACGGATTATCCCAATCGAGCGGCTCGAGTGCCGGATTGCGTGGTGCTCGACCAGTCCAATGTTCACGACCTGGACTGGATGCCAGGCACCTGTGCTTACCGGCTACGTAGTGCAGGCGAGCCGCTATCCGAATGGCATCCGTTGGTGTCGGGTAACAGCGAAACGGTTCATGATGCGGGTATTTCTGTACGTGGCAAAGTGATTAGTGAGGCGGAGGTGGATGAAGATGCTTTCGAAGAGTACGTCATCGGTATTTTGCCGCCGGCTAAGCCAGAGGTGGATTAATTAGCCATGGCCGAAAAAGAGCAGGGGTTGACCAAGCAACAAAAACCGGCCGATGATGATTGGGTATCCACCCTAAGTCATCCGCCAGCGGGCACCTTGCTTTATCCGACTAACTCAGCTCGGCTGCGGGCGGTGATGTTGGGTGTGGCGATGGTGGTGCCAATGATGGCCCTGATCCCTTTGCTCAACCGCTACCACTACCTGGGATTGGCGGTGTTGGTAGAGCCAGAGCTGCTGATGAATTTCGAACGTATTCGTGGCTATTTGTTGCTCATCTACACCGGTGTGGTGCTGGTGATCTGGTATCTTTCTTTTACCCTGGCCAATTTAGCGGGCCACATCCAGCGTGCTCGTTGTTATCCGCCGCCAGGTAGTAAAGTGCTCTTCACCACCGAGCTAGTCGTTGGTAAAGACTGTGACTGGATCAAACGTTTTTGCAGCATTTCTGCCACCCTATTATTACTGCTGGCGGTGGTTATGTTTGTCGGGCTGATTCAGTTTTATACCGAATCTTCTGCGTTGCAGGCGGCGTTGGGCGATTTCGTGGATATGTTTGATTAGCAGACAATCACGGAGTTAGCCTGTTTTGGTGCTGTTTAACCGCTCTGAAATAGCTAACACCCCTAAACCCCCAACGATCAGCAGTAGGCCGCCCAGATTGCTGCCAGTGATAGGTTCATTGAGTACGATCGCAGAGGCGATCACCCCTGTTACCGGTACGCCAAGTGTGCCTAATGAGGTGGTCAGAGCTGGTAGTGCCCGGGTTACTGTGACAATTGCCCAGGTACAAAACCCGGTTGCGATTGGGCCGTTATAAAGAATGACCGCCCAAAGCTCTGTGCTCCACTTAATGGGTTGATCGCCTTCAAGATAAAAAGCCACCGGCAGTAGAGCCAGCGTTGCGACCGCAAACTGCCAGGGTGCTAATGACAGTGGTGTACCGTGCCAACGGTGGCCACGTATCTGCGTAATCAATATAGCCCAGAGCATTGCAGCTAACATCAAAATGCTATTGCCCAGCACCACGTTAGGGTCGTGCCAATCGAAACTGGTTGGGTTGAACATCACCAGCACCCCTGCAAGACCGAGTAAAAACCCAGCCATTTTCCATTTGCCGACCGACTCTTTCAGCAGCAACATTGAAATTGGCAATACCCACAGCGGCGTTGTGTAAGCGAGGATGGAGGAGCGGCCCGCCGGCACGAACTGCAGCGCATAAGTGACCATGGCGATAAAGGCGGCTATTTGAATCAATCCAACACTGATCACCACCGGCCAGTCCTGGCGATGGGGCCAGGCCAGCTGGCCGGTGAGGGCGGCCGCCAGGAACATGGTAAGTCCGCCAAGTACCATCCTCGAAGCGGCGAAACTAAAGGGGCCAATTCCATTTAGGCCAACCTTCATAATTGGCCAGTTCACCCCCCATAGCAGAATAATGGCGCCCAGCAATAGCAAGGCAGCACGAGGGTTCATCGGTGAATTACCAGGTTGAGACATGATTTACTCTGTTGCGGTGGGGTCTTTTTTTGTGGCCAAAGTGTAGTCGCAACGACCGTTAAGTTGGCAAATGATCTGCCCTGGGTAATCTGTTAGGTGTCGAGACTATTTAACAATGACCAATATAGTTGCGTCTGCATAAACAACTGACCTGACAGGTTGTTTCGACGCTCCTTAACGTTGCCGGTAGATTTCTGGTCGCAGGCGGTGGATAAAAACAGGTGTCGGTGTAGAGTTGGTGGCAGGCTTTTTATTTACCAGGGGAGAGCGTCATGGCGAATCGGCTAGAGGGAGAGGTCGCGATTGTTACCGGTGCGGCCGCGGGTATCGGGCAGGCTTTTGCAGTTGCGTTGGCTGGGGAAGGGGCGCGGGTGGTATTGGCAGATATACAACCGGCGCAGAACACCCAGACGTTGATAGAAACAGCGGGAGGAGAAGCCCTGTCAGTGATTTGTGATGTCACCAGCGAAACCGACATAACGGCGATGGTCGATGCGACCTTAAAGCGGTACGGCAAAATCGATATTTTGGTCAATAACGCCGGTATCTATCCCATTGCTGATATTGAAGATACCGATATGGCGCTCTGGAATCGAATTATTGGCATTAATCTCACTGGTACTTTTCTGGCCACCCGGGCGGTGGTGCCGACCATGAAGGTGGCGGGTAAAGGCAAAATTATCAACATCAGTTCGGGTACTTTCTTTATGGGCAGTCCCGGCCTGGCTGCCTATGTAGCCACCAAAGGTGCGGTAATCGGCATGGCCCGTTCCCTGGCTGCCGAGTTGGGTGGATTCAATATACAGGTCAACTGCATTGCGCCTGGCTTGACCACCACACCCGGTGTAAACAACGGCATGGGCGATGAAATGCGCGACGGGGTCGTGATGATGCAGGCCAATAAACGGCGTGAAGTTCCCGAGGATATGAACGGCGCGCTGCTGTTCCTCTGCTCGTCGGATAGTGATTTTATGACCGGCCAGGTGATGTTGGTCGACGGTGGTGCTGCAAGAAATTAATCAGCCGTGCCTTTGTCAGGTTAAACCTGAACGATGCGGTTATGTAATAGGCAGGTTGCAGCGGAGAAAGCAGGGTTAATTGTGATAAATCTTAGTAGTAGTTAGGTTTCTGTCTCTGGGGTAGCAACTTTGCGCAACCAGAAGACCCACGTGGGAGGAGAGGCTCATGGGCACTATAGATAGCAAACTGCAACCGACGGCCGCGCCATCAGTTGCGATCAGCCGACGCAATTTTCTTAAAGGTAGCGGAGGTGGTGCGCTAAGCCTGTCGATGTCTCAGCTCGGTGGTGCAGTTTCTGCCGGTTTTGTTGGTCAGGT
>JAHRWJ010000136.1 GCA_019090185.1 Immundisolibacteraceae bacterium | reverse complement strand
TTATGGCTCAGGCCATACCGATGTGATTGTCACCGAGAACTGGAGCCGGGCGCAGCGATTTTTGCGCCAGGTAGACTCCAGTTCGGTGATGGTGAATGCGTCGAGCCGGTTTGCCGACGGCTACGAATATGGATTGGGTGCTGAAATCGGTATCAGTACGGATCGAATCCACGTTCGCGGTCCTGTTGGATTGGAAGGGTTAACCGTACAGAAATATATTGTGCTGGGTGACGGTCATATTCGTGACTAGTTGGTATAAACCAGCCATTAATAGGATGGCGGTGATTCGTTTGGTTAAAATTGTGAGCGGTTTCGGTTGATCGGAATCTATGGTGGTAGTTTTGACCCGGTACACTTGGGTCATATCGCTACCGCCAGAGAAGCCGGTGAAATATCGGGCTGCGATCGGGTGTTGATGATTCCAGCCGCACGCTCCCCGGGCAAAAAATCACCTGGGGCCGGCGCTGAAGATCGCCTGGCAATGCTCAACTTAGCGATCGCTGAAATTCCACTGTTGCAGGTGGATACTTGTGAGCTGGATCGGCAGGGGAGCTCCTATACGGTTGAAACCCTTGAATTTTTAAAGCAAAGAAGTGCCGAAAAATTACTGCTGATTGTTGGTGGTGATGCTTTTTTGAGTCTACCCAGTTGGTTACGCTGGCGAGAGATTTTTAACCTGGCCCATATCGTCGTTGCAAAGCGTCCGGGTGTTGCTCTTGAGCCAGGTGATGAACTCAGCGAGCAGTTAAAAGGGCGCTGGATTGACCAACCGAGCAGTTTTCAGGCTAACGCTGCGGGCAATGTTTTGGCCGTTAGCTTAAGTCAGCACCCGATCAGTTCGACTAATATTAGGCAGCAGCTAAAAACTGGCCATGGGCAGCAGCAAATAGGCCCAAAATTACCCAACGGGGTGGCGCGTTACATTGCTACACACCAACTTTATCTGGAATAGAAGAGATTAATGAATAATGCTCGTAAAGGGATTCGTTCCCAAAAAAATATGGATGCAGAGGCAATTTGTGCGGTCGCCATTGCAAGTCTTGAAAACTACAAGGCAATAGACCTGGTGAAGCTGGAAATCAGCGAACTCACCGACATTGCTGACTACATGTTGATTGTCTCTGGCGGCAGTACCCGTCAGGTTAAAGCGCTGGCCAAACATCTAGCGGAAGATGCCAAGAAGGCGGGATGCCCGTCTCTGGGTGTCGAAGGGCTGGAACATGGTGACTGGGTGCTGGTCGACCTGGTTGATGTTATCGTCCACGTGATGGTTCCCGAGGCGCGGGAACTTTACCGGCTGGAAGAGCTCTGGAATGGCTCCCCTTACCGAGGTCTACCTGAGCCTTTTGACGATTAGGTTGCCCCAATGCAGCTTGAAATTGTTGCGGTAGGCAAAAAAATGCCAGGCTGGGTTGATGAGGCCTTCGCCGACTATCAGCGTCGTTTTCCGCGCAATTTACAGGTCAAGTTAAAGGCGCTTGAGGCGAGTCGCCGTACCGCTACGGTTAACCAGCAGCGCGGTCGCCAGGTTGAGAGTGATCTGCTTATCGGCGCAGTGGCACCGGGTTCAAGAGTTGTCTGTCTGGATGAAGGCGGCAAGAGCTGGTCTACAGCCCAGGTTTCTAACCAACTGGCGGACTGGATGCAGGATGGTCGTTCTGTGTCACTGCTGATCGGTGGCGCCGATGGTATGACCGAACAGTGCCTGCAGCAGGCCGACCAGCGTTGGTCACTGTCCCCATTAACCCTGCCACACCCGATGGTCAGGGTGATTCTGATTGAGCAGTTATATCGCGGCTGGAGTATGTTGCAAAACATGCCTTATCACCGCGCATGAACGTGCGGCGAACCATTAAACGGGCCCTGTTAGCGTCTGTGGTTGTGGTGGCGGTAATACTGACAGCCGCCAGGCTGCTGTTGCCTCAACTGGATAGTCAGCAGCAGCAGATTGGTCAGCAGATTTCCAAAATGGTCGGTCTGCCAGTCGAGTTTTCCGGTTTATCCGTGCGTTTATTTGGCATTAGCCCCGAAATCACCCTATCTGATGTGGTCATTAAGTCGGCCCGAAATAGTCGGCCGGTGTTAGCAGTCGATCAACTCAAACTACGACTTTCAATACTCGGTTCAATCATCAGCCGACAGCCGGTGCTGGAATTGCTGAAGATTACCGGTATTGAACTTAGCGTAGAACGGGACGCAGACCGGTTTAGGTTAGTGGGTTTTTCTGCTCAATCGGCTGACTCCAAAAGCAACTCTGACCTGCTGGCTGATTGGTTGTTGGCCCAGCAGCGGCTACAGCTGTTTGATGCCCGTGTGCACTATAAAGATTTGGGTCGTCAGTTTGATCTTCAAATTTTAGCCTCATCGGTGCAGTTTGAATCGGTATCCGCTGGCGTTGAGCTTTCCGGCCGGTTAAAGCTTGATGGCGACCTACGCGGCAACCTGGAGCTAGCGGGGTCGATAAAAGCGTTTGATGCAGCTGACTTGAATAGCGCACCCTGGCAGCTCTATCTAGATGCCCAGGGGCTAGAGCTGGTCAGCGCCACTGACCGCAAACTTCAGGTTGGAGGCAAGTTAGCGCTGCAGGGCTGGTTGCATGGTGAGGGTTTGTCGATGGCGCATATCGATGGTGGATTGCAGTGGAGCGATCCGTTACTGACCCATACAGGAAATTCTCAGCGCTGGAGTGGCAAGCTTTTTCAGAGCAGGTTTGGCTGGAATAGATTGGCAACTGGTTGGCGCGGAAGGTTGCATGAGTTACGGTTTGAGTCCGAGCTGGAAAATTGGCAGGGCAGAGAACTGCGGGTCAACTCGGCAGCTGAACTGCTCCGAATTGATGGTGGTGATATTGACCTGCAGGTGGCCGCAACGATGGCTGCTCTGTTGATTGAAGGCAGTGACCAAAAGCAAGCAATTATTGCCAACTTAGCCCCGGTTGGGGTCATCAATGATTTTAAAGTTGACCTGGTTCCCAGCGCAGAGACGGGTTGGGGTCTTGAAAAATTAGCGGTAGATTTTGACGGCGTAGGTTTTGACGCTTTCCAAAGTTTGCCGGCGATTCGTGGCTTCAGTGGTCGATTGATAGCGGTCAAGCAACAGGGCTGGTTAGAGATTAACTCCACTGATCTAACCGTTGCAGCGCTGCAGCTGTTCCCTGAAGCGTTCTCTTTTGATCGCTTGTCGACACAGATCGACTGGCGTCGCGTCGGGGCCGGCGATGATTTAATGGTTAACTGGCGAGATTTAAAGGTAACCAATCGCGATTTGACCCTCAACGGCCGAGGCAATGTCACTGTCTATCCAGATCAGTCTCCCGTACTACGAACAGTGGTTGGGGTTGAGCAATTTGATATCGCTCAGATCGGCCGTTACCTACCAGCCAAAGTGATTCCGGCCGGCGTAGTCGGTTGGCTAACTGGGGCCCTGGTCAGTGGGCGCCTGGTGGACACTGGACTGATCTGGAATGGCAAACTTGCAGATTACCCCTACACCCAGAATGATCAGGTTGAAGGGCTGTTTGTTGCCCATGGCAAGGTTGAGGGGGCCGAGCTCAACTACGTACCAGGCTCTACCTTTCCAGAGATATCCAGACTCGATGCGGACATTGTGGTGACAGGCAGGCGCATGGAGATTAAAGGCCATCGAGGCTTCATTTTCGACTCAGCGCTGAGTGAAGTGACTGCGGTCATTGAAAACCTGGCGAGCCGAAATAACCATGTCACCGTGACTGGCCAGGTCGATGGCGCGCTTCATAACGGACTTAGATACCTAACCGAGAGCCCCCTGAACCGGAGTGTCGGCCGCTATGTCAGTGATTTAACGGCTACCGGTGTTAGCCACCTGCAACTCGATCTGGATATCCCCTTCAACAATGGGCGTCAAGTCCAGGTGGATGGTGTCCTCGAACTGCCGGGTAATCAGCTCGATTTTAGCAATACCAGATTATCCCTGGGTGACGCTAAAGGCACCCTTGAGTTTGATCAGATAGGTATTTATGGCACCGGGCTTAGCGCCAATTTGTTTGGTGGTCCGGCGTCAATTTCCATCGACTCGATTACCGATGCCCCTAACAATTCAGTCCCTCATGTTAAAGGCGAGTTGGCTCCTAGTCCGGGGATAATGATTCGTGGCACTGGCGTGGTTGAGCTGGAGCGTGTTGCAGAATATATCAACTGGTCTGAATTTGATGTCACCACTGGTGCAGCGTCCTGGGATGCGAGTCTTAAATTTTTTGCTGGTGGTCTTGGGTTGAGGTTAACTGCTGATCTGGCAGAGGCCACAATCAACCTACCGCCGCCGCTTGCTAAAGCTAAAAACCAGCTCTCACTGTTAGCACTAGAGCTTGCCTGCGAGTGCTCGCAGCCAGAAGCAGTCATGAACCTGTCACTGAATTTGGATGATCAGTGGTATGTTGATCTGGAGCTAGCCAGGAACGATAAATACCCTGGGGTTAGCCGTGGTGTTGTTGCTGGAGGGCGGCCCGGAACCTTGCCAGCAGATGGGATTTTGCTGGATGGAATCGTGCCACGAATAGACTTTGGACAATGGCAACAATGGATCGCTGCACTACCGACCGGCGGAAGCGGTGGATCGGCCATAAACCGGGTTGATCTACAGCTCGAACAGCTCGATATTTTTGGTCAACGCTTCCCCGATATTCACATTAACGGCGAGCTCCATGCAGATCGCTGGCGCTTGAACGTCGAATCAGCAGAAGCCCAGGGCCGGGTGGTCTATCAACCTAACCCAGCGTTGATTGATCTCGACTTTAACAAACTCTCGCTATTCACCGATAACACCGAAGCGTCGCTGCCATCCCAGAGTGGGTTTGTTGACTTCCCCAGCCTTGATGTCAATATCGATAATTTTCTGCTTAATGGTGTTCAGATGGGCCGGTTGGCCCTCACGGCTGAGCCGGTCGATAGTAGCGAGCTGGCATTCCCTAACATCCAATTAACCTCACTAGAGAGTCAGCTCAGCGCATCCGGGGTTTGGCGGCAAGATACTGAGCAGGGCGTGGTGCGTGAAACAAGCTATTTTCAAGGCAACCTTGAGACCGACAACTTTGGTGATGTACTTGCATTAGTGGGTCAGCCACAGTCCGTCTCCGGTGGAGAAGGTGATGCCCATTGGGCATTAAACTGGACCGGTGGGCCCCAGGCGTTTTCCTTAGCCAACCTGAGTGGCGACTTAGCACTAAAAATGAAGGATGGCAGCTTGATGGGACTCGAACCAGGTTTGGGTCGCCTGTTTGGCCTGCTGAGTCTGGATAGTTTTCAACGGCGCATAAGCCTGGATTTTCGTGACCTGGTAGGCACCGGATTCGCATTCGATAAATTGCAAGCGACCATCTCAGCCGTTGATGGCCAGTTAGCGCTTTCAACCTTAAAGCTGAAGGGGCCGGCCGCAGATATAAAGGTTAGCGGTAATATTGAGCTAGAAAACCTGAGTTTAAGTCTCACGGCGGAAGCGATTCCAAAAGTAACCGAAAGCCTGCCGCTGGCAGTCACCATCGGCTCGCCCGGTTTGGGCGCCGCCATTTTTATTGGCCAAAGATTACTAGGTAACCGCATCGACGACGTCACCGGCCGAACCTATCGAATTACCGGAACCGCAGATCAACCGGTGGTGGAATTGGTCGAAGGTAATGTTTTTAGAAAACTGCTGGGTGGTAAACCCGATTCCGGTCTAGGTGGCTAATCCGGCACCCCAAAGCCGGCT
>JAHRWJ010000135.1 GCA_019090185.1 Immundisolibacteraceae bacterium | reverse complement strand
TAGGCATCGTCCCAATCCTGGTCACTAAAGCCACTCGGCTGACCTGGTTTTGGACCGCCGGTGTTAGTCACCAAAATATCGACTCCACCCCACCGTTTAGTGGCTGCCTCAACGATCCGCCTCGCGCTATCGGCCAAACTTAAATCGACACTCAAAGTAGCGATTTTGTCAGCGTCACTAAAGGCCAACAGCTGTTCGCGGGCAGCCTCCAGCGAGCTTTCATTGCGCGCACAGAGTAGAAGGTTACAGCCTTCTTTCGCCAGTCCTTCGGCAATTGCCAACCCCATCCCCTGACTACTACCACCAACAACAGCGGTCTTACCTGCGATGCCCAAATCCATATTATTCTCCAAATGATGTTCTAAAAAATGTCTGCCAGGCGCCCAGCCTGGCCACTTGACCCTGCAGAGAGCCACTGGCTAACCGACATGGGTTTGAATATTGAAAACAACGGATGACCAAATATGATGATCATAATGAGGTTTTGTTAGCAGCAACCCGGAGCGAACTTGCTACAATTCTCCGCCTTCAAATTCCGACTGGGTTTTTCTGTTCCTCAGCCTGGCTGTGGCAGCTAAATCTACCGTTCAACCCCGACTGAGTAAAGAGCATGGATAACCGAATCGAGCGTGACACCATGGGTGAACTTGCGGTACCCGCTGACCGCTATTATGGCGCGCAGACCGCCCGAAGTTTGATCAATTTCCCGATCGGCACCGAAAAAATGCCGATCGAGGTTATTCATGCCTTCGGTGTGCTCAAACAGGCCGCAGCGCTCACCAACGCAGACCTTGGCATCCTAACTCCGGAGCAAGCAGACCTGGTCGCCAGCGCCGCCGCAGAAGTAGCAGACGGTAAACTGGATGACCATTTCCCGCTGGTGGTATGGCAAACCGGTAGTGGCACCCAAAGCAACATGAACGCCAATGAAGTGATCGCCAACCGCGCTATCGAAATCGCCGGCGGCGTGATGGGCTCGAAATCACCGGTTCATCCCAATGATGATGTCAACAAATCACAATCATCAAACGATACCTTTCCTACCGCCATGCACATCGCGGCAGCGCGACAACTGCATGATGGCTTGCTGCCAGCACTGACACATTTGCGCGACGCCATCGCCGCCAAAGCAGCCGAATACGAAAATGTAATTAAAGTCGGCCGCACCCACATGATGGATGCGGTGCCACTGACCATCGGCCAGGAATTCGGTGCCTACGTGCATCAGCTCAATGAAAATATTGCCGCGATTGAAGCCTGCTTGCCTAAGACCTGTGAATTGGCGATTGGCGGCACCGCTGTTGGTACCGGGCTCAATACCCATCCGGAATTTGCCGACGCTGTGGCACAAAAAATAGCCGATTTGACCGGCCTGCCATTTGTCAGTGCTGAGAACAAATTTGCTGCCCTGGCCGCTCATGATTCATTGGTGTTGACCAGTGGAGCATTGAAAACCTGTGCGGCCACCTTGATGAAAATCGGCAACGATTTTCGTCTGCTCGGTTCCGGTCCGCGTAACGGTATCGGTGAGCTTCAACTCCCAGCCAATGAACCGGGCAGCTCGATCATGCCTGGCAAGGTTAACCCTACCCAGTCAGAGGCCATCACTATGGTGGCAGCTCAGGTAATGGGTAACGATGTCGCCATCAACATCGGCGGTGCCACCGGCCATCTGCAGCTCAATGTGTTTAAACCCCTAATTATTTACAACTTACTGCAGTCAATCCGGCTGATTGCCGATGCTAGCGTGAGCTTTGCCGATCGCTGTGTCGCCGGAACCGAAGTGCTTACCGACCAGGTTCAGGATTATCTAGATCGCAACCTGATGGTAGTGACCGCACTCAACCCGCATATTGGCTATGACAATGCTGCAAAGGCAGCGAAAAAAGCCCATGCTGAAGGCACTACGCTCAAACAGGCAATTCTCAACCTGGATCTACTCAGTGAAGCAGATTTCGAAAAATTCGTTAATCCTGCAGACATGTTAGGGCCAAACGTCTAAACCCGATTCAATTCACCACTGTTTGGCGGTCCTGATCAGGGCCGCCAAACTATTGAACTGTAGCTCTGCGCCCCACTCTGCTATCGGCTCGTCAGCATCAATATACCCCCAACCGGCAATCGCATTAATCACCCCTGCCCCGCGACCGGCAGTAATGTCCTGACGCGCATCACCGATAAACAGACATTCCGACCCCATCACTCCGAGCTGTTTTAGCGCCAGATGAATCATCGCAGGATCTGGTTTCCCCCGATCAACCAAATCTGGAGTGACCACCACCGTTGACTCCGGCACCAAATTTAGCGCTGCCAACAAGGGGGCAACAAACCGAGCCGGCTTATTGGTAGCAATACCCCATGGAAGCTGCTTTTGAGCCAACAGGCCCAGTAGCTCCGGCACCCCATCAAAAACCTGGCTTTCTCGGCTGACCCGTGCGGCGTAAATATCCAGAAATCGAACCCTTAACGATTCAAACTCCGCAGAGTCAGGTCCGATACCCAACCCTAGTTCAATCAGTCCCCGCGCCCCCTGGGAAACCCGCAAGCGGCAGCGCGCGTATTCGGGTGCCGGCTCATTCAAATCTTCAAGCAGCTCGAATAAAGCTCCCACCAAGTCCGGAGCTGTGTCCACCAGCGTGCCGTCCAGATCAAACAAAACCGCTGCCGGCGACTTAGCCAAATCGTTCTTGTTCGTCATTAATCGTTACCCATTAAAAAAGGCGTGATGACCAATACCGTCACCACGCCCTAACTTTCTACTCGATCACTGACCTGAATCAGCAACCCTTTTGCGGTTTAAACGAAACCTTTACCCGCGCTAAAACTGGCAGCCTGTAACATCGAGGCAAGAATCATTTCATGGCTAGCAATATTCTGCCCAACGATATCCATCGCGGTGCCATGGGCCACCGACATGCTCAGATAACTAGTGCCCAGGGTGGTCGCACAGTTGCCGTCAAACTTCCAGGTTTTAAGCGCAATGTGACCCTGATCGTGATACATGCAGAGCACCACGTCATATTGGGCATCAACGCAACGACGGAAAACCGTATCCGGCGCAATGGGACCAACGACGTCGATGCCAGTGGCCTTAGCAGCTTCAACCCCAGGCGTAATTTCTTTAGCGTCTTCTTCGCCGACCGCGTGGCAGTTAAAACCAGAGACTGCAATCTTAGGGTCTTTAATACCCCATTTGCTGAAACTCTCATGAATCAGCTTAATCGCGCCGGTCACCAGCTCTGCAGTAATCACACCGCTGACATCAGCCAGCGGCATGTGATCAGTCAGGTGAACAACACGAAGGGGGCCATTTAACAGGGTGAGGTAAGTGGAACCGGGCTTTGGCGGAATAATAGTATCGAGCAC
>JAHRWJ010000134.1 GCA_019090185.1 Immundisolibacteraceae bacterium | reverse complement strand
GAGGATTCAGTTGATGAAATTGATGCTCTGTTTGATCAGGGAGAAGGCGTAGTTGAGCTCCCGGCGGATAGCGGGCTAGTCGATCTTGAGCAAGCCCCCGTTGAGGCTGAGTTGGAACAGGATGGTCTTGATGCAACTATGGTTGTATCGGTGCCACCGGTTGATATGGACGGGCTTAGCGATCCCGACCCGGTGTTGGCTGATCAGCTCGATTCGGTTGAGGATATTAGCGCTGTATTTTCGGAGCAGTTGGAATCAGCTGACGAAGCAAGCGATGAGATCGTTAACCTTGCTGGGTCGATGGAGTTATCGGGCGAGGCAGATCTGTTAGATGGTGAGCCCGTTGAACCAATCCAGCCAATTGATGACACTACTGAGATCGGTGCAGACCTGGCATCTATGCTGCCGATGGACCCTTTTGGCGATGATGAATCAGCGGATCAAACGGTCAATTTGGCCGTAGCTGACCCGGTAGCCGCTACGGCAGATAGTTTTGACCTGCCGAGTGAAGGCGGTGCGGATGCTGTTGCAGTCGATGCTCCTGGCGATGACCTGGAGGCGGCCGGCCAAGCTGAGCTTGCTTCTCCGGAGGCCGCAATAGAGTTGATGCCAGAAGCTGCGTCTGATGATATTGAAATCCTCGCCGAGGATGATCCAGAGATCTCACCGGATGACTCCCTGGCCGAACTTGGTCATCTGGAGGGTGATCAGCTAACCGAGGCGGAGCTGAATTCGAGCGATGATCTGGACGCAACTCAGGTGGTTGAGGATGTTGCCGTGGCAGTGGATCAGTCTGAATTGGCCCCTGCTGGTGATGAGCTGGATGAGGCTAATCTGTTTGAGAGTGTGATTGCTGCTGCTGATGTTCAGGTTGCTGAAGAACAGCCTGAAGCAGCGGCGGTTGAAGTGGTGGAGCAGGAAATAGCATCCGCAGACGAGATAGAAGATCTTTTTGCGCTGGCAGGTAGTGAAAATGATCAGTTTGAGGTGGAAGGGCCGTCCGACGAGGAAATTGCGGCAGAGGCTGCGGCCGAGGAACAGGCTCAGGTAGAGCCTGCTGCAGAAGCTCCAGCGAAATCGGATTTAGAGACCGAACTGGATCTTGCAGAGCCCTCTGTAGAAGAAGACGAGAATGCGCTGGCAGATCAGATTTTTGCTGAGGCAGCAGTGGCAGAAGAAGATCCTGACGCCACCGAGCAGGTGGCCGCAGATTTTGATCCGGATCAGTCAATTGTTGCCCCGGTCGCTGACCAGCCAGAAGAGGGCTATTCACAGCCGCAGGTAGAAAATGAGCCTGCCGATCTGTTGAGTGAGCTATCGGCTGAAGCGGAGGTCGAGGATCAGCCCCGGCCCAATTTGTTTCCGGATGATCATCTGCCCGCGGCGATGGAGTTGCCCCCGGTCAGGTCAAGCCGCTGGCTTTTGATGCGCCATATCGGTGTTGCGATGGGGCTACTGCTGCTAATCAGTGGTCAGTTGCTCTATTTGTTTCGAGTACCTTTGAAAGAGAGTGAGTTGGTTCGCCCCTGGCAGGAGAGCCTTTGTGGTGTTCTTGGCTGCAGCTTGCCGCAATTACGCGATACCGGAAAAATTGGTGCGGTGGCCAAGGTGGTCATTTCTCATCCGCACTTTCGGGGCGCCCTCAGGGTTGATTTAAGTTTGCAGAATAGTGCCGAGTTTGCGCAGCCATTTCCGATCATTCGGTTGATGTTTCTGGACCGCCAGGAGCAGCCGCTCGCTGGTCGAGATTTTGACCCGGAGGACTATTTGACTGGTCCTTTGCAGGGCAAAACCTTGATGCAGCCGATGCTACCTGAGCAGATTACGCTGGAGATAAAAGATCCGGGTCCGCAGGCGGTTAACTACCGCTTTAGCTACCATTGAGTCGGCCAGCTGAAGTGCCTGTGAGTCGGTGTCAGCCGCCGACCATTGGGCCTTATCGGCTCTCTAGCCCGGTGATGCTGGCACCAATGGCGGGTATCACCGATGCCCCTTTTCGAGCCATTTGTCGTCGTTATGGCGCCGGCCATGCGGTCGCTGAGATGGTCTCAGCAAATCCGGATTTACAAGGCACTCGTAAGTCCCTGTTGCGCTCGGATATTAGCGCTGACCTGGAACCTCGAGCGATTCAAATTGTTGGCGGTGATGTCGACGACATGGTTCAGGCGGCGATCAGAAATGCTCAACGCGGCGCACAGATCATTGATATCAATATGGGCTGTCCGGCAAAAAAAGTTTGTCGAAAGGCGGCGGGTTCGGCTTTGCTGCGTGATCCGGTGCTGGTGGCAGAAATATTGGTCGGCGTTGTGGCCGCGGTTGATGTGCCGGTGACCTTGAAAATCCGTACCGGCTGGAGCCCTGAAACCCGTAATGCAGAGATGATTGCCGGGTTGGCACAGGCAGCCGGTATTCAGGCGTTAACTATTCATGGCCGATCTCGTCAATGTGGCTACCGCGGCGCAGTTGAATACGATACTATCCGCCGTGTTAAGGAAAACGTCTCTATACCCGTTTTTGCCAACGGCGATATCACTTCGCCGGAGCAGGCCGAGCAGGTTCTGAATCTTACCGGTGCCGATGGTGTTGTGATCGGCCGAGCTGCCCAGGGGCAGCCATGGATTTTTCATCAAATCAATGAGTATCTTCAGACCGGGCTGCGAGTAGCACCACCTGACCAGAATGAGCGCCTGACGGTGATTCGTGATCATCTGCTGGCGATTCACCGATATTACGGTGATGTTCAAGGGGTCGCCATGGCACGTAAACACTTTGGTTGGTATTGCGCCGACTGGGGTGATGAGGGTGTGGCTGTTCGTAAGCGATTCAATCAGCTTGAATCGCCGATAGAGCAGTTGAAGTTATTAGAATCGTGGTCTGCTACCAGGAGGGTGCATTATCACTAGAATTTTTGGATCTTAAAAACAGGGGGCCGGGTGTGACGGGTGCAATTGAGCAGGGGGTGTTGGAACCAGCAACGGAACCCCAGTTAGGGTGCTACGACGAGAGTTTGTCGAAGGAGTCACTATGTGCTCCTAAGGTTGGGCAGCAGCCGATTTGCGAGGTGGTGGCTGTGGCGGTTGAACGCTACCTTGGTGATCTGGATGGCACTGAACCGGCCGGGCTTTATGACCTGGTTCTTAGCGAGGTGGAGCGGCCACTACTGAAGACGGTGATGGAACATTGCTGTGGTAACCGCAGTAAAGCAGCCAGATACTTGGGAATGAGCCGTAATACCTTGCAGAAGAAACTGGAGCAGCATCAGATCAAAAATTGATAAAATAATGACTTGATTTAGAACGGCCAAATTTTGTTACTGATATGGCCCTGATTTGATCTAACCTAAGGTCCTGGCCTGGGTAGGGATCAAAACAGAACTAGAATCAACAAGAAGCAACGGGTTGTCCAGCGGTGGATAGCCCGTTTTCGTTTTCTGGGGGTTGATTCAGCGATGTGATCAGTAGCGTTTTATCGTTAGCTAATGATGGCGGGTTTTCGTTGTTTCATTCGATAGTGAAGCTGCCGACTTAACCCTAACGGCAGTGATTATTTTAAAACTTGAATCAACAGACATTAAATTGGTGAAGGAATCGATGGCTAAAATTGAACGAGCTTTAATAAGCGTATCCAACAAACAGGGTGTTGTGGATTTCTGTCTTGGCTTAGCTGAGTTAGGTGTGGAGCTACTCTCTACAGGTGGTACTGCCAAGTTATTGCGTGCAGCGGGTATTGAGGTTGTTGAAGTTGGTGACTACACCGGTTTTGCGGAGATGATGGACGGTCGGGTAAAAACCCTGCACCCCAAAATTCACGGTGGCATATTGGCCCGCCGCGACGACCCTGAGCACCTGCGCCAGATCGCCGAACGGGAGATACCGCCGATCGACATGGTGGTGGTTAACCTTTACCCATTTCGCGAGACGATCGCTCAGCCTGATTGTGATCTGGCTACTGCTATTGAGCAGATCGATATCGGCGGGCCGACCATGTTGCGAGCGGCGGCCAAAAATTGTCAGGCGGTCACCGTGGTCGTTGAAAATAATGACTTTGATCAAGTGCTGCAGGAGCTGCGCGATAACGACGGTAATACCAGTGCGCGCACACGGCTGGAACTGGCTACCCGAGCATTTGCCCATTCGGCCAGTTATGAGGCGGCGATTGCTACCTGGCTACAGTCTCAATTAGCCAGTGACGAACAGCCGTTTGCGGAAACGCTGCAAATTCAGATGACTCGCCATCAGGTGATGCGCTATGGTGAAAACCCCCACCAGCAGGCGGCTTTTTATCGTGAGATTGGTGTGGATTCTGGCATTGCTGCCTGTGATCAGCTGCAGGGTAAGGAGCTCTCATTCAACAACGTTGCCGATGCCGACGCGGCGCTGGAATGTGTCGCTGCTTTTAGTGAGCCGGCCTGTGTGATTGTTAAGCATGCTAATCCCTGCGGCGTCGCTACCGCTGCGACGGTTGCCCAGGCCTATGAACAGGCTTATGCGACCGATAGTACTTCAGCCTTTGGCGGCATTATTGCTTTTAACCGGCCGATTGATGCAGCCTTGGCGCAAACCATACTCGATCGGCAGTTTCTTGAGTTAATGCTGGTGCCGGCTATTGATGATGATGTGGCGAAAGTGTTTGCTGCTAAAGCTAATATTCGGTTATTGGTCGGTGGCCAGCGTCTGATCGCAGACAGTTTGCAGATGAAACGGGTGAATGGGGGGCTGTTGGTGCAGAGCCGAGATGTGGCCGCCGCTAACGCAGATACCATTCAGGTTGTGACCAAAATCGCGCCGACCCAGCAACAGCTGCAGGATTTATTGTTTGCTGATCGAGTTGCCAAATTTGTTAAATCGAATGCCATTGTGTTTGCCAGTCATGGCCGTACGCTGGGCATTGGGGCCGGTCAGATGAGTCGGGTAGACTCGACTCGAATCGCAGCGCTGAAGGCAGCAGATGCAGAGCTGGATATGGCCCAGGCAGTGGTCGCCAGCGATGCTTTTTTCCCATTCCGTGATGGGATTGATAGTTGTGCAGCTGCCGGTGCGACCGCCATCATTCAACCTGGCGGATCTATGCGGGATGCGGAAGTGATTGCGGCAGCCGATGAGCATGGCATTGCCATGGTATTTACCGGTGCTCGCCATTTTCGCCACTAGTCTGGTTTGTTATCCAATTTGAATAGATAGGTAGGTTATGCAGGTATTAGTCATAGGTGGTGGTGGTCGTGAACATGCGCTGGCGTGGAAGTTAATCCAGTCAGAGCGAGTTGACCGGGTGTTTGTTGCGCCGGGTAACGCGGGCAGCGCGGCTGAACCAGGTATCGAAAATGTGGCAATAGGGGCTGAAGATATTCCAGCTTTGGTTGAGTTTGCGACCGACAACAAGATTGGTCTGACCATCGTTGGGCCAGAAGCCCCACTGGTGGCCGGTATCGTCGACCGGTTTCAGGAAGCTGGTTTGCGCTGTTTTGGTCCATCCGCAAAAGCGGCTCAACTTGAAGGTTCGAAGGCATTTACCAAGGACTTTCTACAGCGCCACCAAATTCCGACCGGCGGTTATGCCACCTTTGAAGACGCCGAGGCGGCACGGGCATATGTGCGCAGCCAATCTGGGCCTCTGGTGGTGAAGGCCGATGGCCTTGCCGCCGGTAAAGGGGTGGTGATTGCGGCGACACAAGCTGAGGCGTTGGCGGCTGTAGAGCAGATGCTGGAGCATGGCGCTTTTGGTGCTGCCGGAAGCCGGATTGTGATTGAGGAATTTCTGCTGGGTGAAGAGGCCAGCTTTATCGTCATGGTGGGTCAGGGTTCTGCGGGCAGTCAGATATTAGCGCTGGCCAGCAGTCAGGATCACAAAGCTCGGGATGCGGGCGACAAGGGCCCCAACACCGGTGGCATGGGTGCCTACTCACCGGCCCCCGTGGTCACCGAAATAATGCATCAACGCATTATGGAGCAGGTCATTGAGCCAACCGTAGCCGGCATGGCTGCCGAGGGAGCGCCCTACACAGGCTTTCTTTACGCCGGTGTGATGATTGATGCTGCCGGTATCCCTCAGGTGTTGGAATTTAATTGCCGGTTTGGTGATCCAGAGACCCAGCCGATCATGATGCGTCTGCAGTCAGATTTTGCCGACCTTTGTGAGGG
>JAHRWJ010000017.1 GCA_019090185.1 Immundisolibacteraceae bacterium | reverse complement strand
TGCCGGTCAGCAACGCCTGGAATTACATATTTGCATCACTGGGGGTCGCCACCGCGATTGGGCTCTTAAGCGGGGTGGTACCGGCGATTCGGGCCGCCCGCACTGATCCGTTAACTGCCTTAAGAAGCGATTAAGGATTAACCCTGGAAAACCAGCTAATGATTTCCCAGGGTTGATCAAACCAACTCCACCACTAGACGTCGTTGGTCAATTTATAACTCTGTAAACCGGGTTTGAATTCCCGTTTTGAGAATGACTTCAACGCGGTGCGAACCCAATCATCGTTGGTTTCCCGAGACAACTCCCACATCTTTGCCATTTCCCAATCCACCGATTCCTCAAAAGTCATCTTCAGGGATTTTTCGTAGACCTCCTTGGTTTTACGCAATACCGCTCTGCCCTTCTGCGCCAGGTTAGTGACCCACTTATCGACTTCGCCGTCCAGATCGGCCAGCGGCACAACCTTAGTGGCCAGCCCAAGAGCCAAAGCTTCTGTACCGGTCAAAGTGGCACCGGTAAGCGCATAAAACAGCGCCTGCTTACGGGTCATGTTGTGGGCGTAGGACCAGGTGGCACCACCGCCGGGGAAAATACCGAAGTTAATTTCTGATAACCCCCAAACCGACTCCTCAGCAGCAATAACAATGTCGCAGATACTGGCAATTTCAAAGCCACCACCAAACGCCCAACCATTGACCTTGGCAACGGTAACACCCGGAAAATTACGCAGATGAGAAAACCACTCAAAACAGGGTTGATTAATCTCATTGAACTTTTCCGGATCATCAAAGGGTTCCAGAAAACACTGCTCTAAATCCATGCCGGCGCTAAACGAATCGCCAGCACCGGTAATCACCAACACTTTACATTTTTCAGCCGCAACCACATTGAGCACATCCACCATGTTGCGGTGTAATGTCGGGCTTAAACAATTGCGTTTTTCTGGACGGTTTAAAATTACTGTGGCCACGTCACCTTCGACTGCCAAATCGACACATTCATACTGACTCATGCTGCTTCCTCCTCATCCTCAATAAATAGTATCGGGCTGATCAAAACTTGCTCAGACCGACGCCGCTACCTCGCCAGCGCCTAACGGGTTTTTATTAACTTGCTCCAGTGGCGTTGGCGAACCAATTCTAACCGAGTTAGTTAGAATTGGTTCTATTGTCCTTGGCTAATTAATGACATGAGTCACCACGATTGAAGCAGCTAAGCTGCACAATACTAAAATGCGCAACAAGGTAAACTTGCGCCCCCTATTCCATCTGCCAAGACCCTCTAACTGCCAATGAACTCCTCTAGATCACCCAGAAAGCCGCTCACCCTCAGCGTTACCGACCAGTCCCCGATTCACGACAACGGCAGCTCTAGCCAGGCGCTGCACAACAGTGTTGAGCTGGCCAAACTTTGCGACCAACTCGGCTACCACCGCTACTGGTTTGCCGAGCATCACAACTCCCCCGGTTACGCCTGTCCTGCGCCAGAAATCCTGATTGCCCATGTCGCTCAGAACACCGATCGAATCCGAGTCGGCAGTGGTGGCGTCATGCTCACCCACTACAGCCCAACCAAGGTGGCAGAAACCTTTCGGATGCTCTCAGCACTCAATCCCGGCCGCATTGATCTGAGCATTGGTCGTGCTCCCGGCGGTGACCGCCTGGCCACCCAGGCACTAAGCTGGCCAAGACAACCGATTGCCAGTGACCTCTATCCCCAGCAAGCAGCAACGCTGATAAGCATGCTTCACGACGAGTTGCCGACCGATCACCCGTTTGCACCGGTCAGAGTTATTCCAGAAGATGCCATCGCGCCGGAAACCTGGATGCTCGGCTCTAGCGGCGGCAGTGCAGAGCTTGCCGGTCAGCTCGGCTATGGCTTTGTACTCGCGCTCTTTATTAACACCCACGAACGCTCGCCAGAAATTCTCGACCACTATCGGGCTGCCTTTAAACCTAATCCCAGCCGCCAACAACCTGAGGCGATGCTCGGCGCAGCGGTAATCTGTGCGCCGACCCGAGAAGAGGCCGAAACCATTGCCCGCACTCGGACTATCTGGATCCACACAGCACTGTCGCAGGGCAAAATCATTAACTTGCCCTCGCCGGAACAAGCCGCTGAGTTATACGAGCAGCTCAATGAACTTGAAAAATCGCGCTACGGCAAGGTATTAGGTAACACCATTATCGGCACCCCGGCGGACTGTCGAGAACAACTCGAAGCCCAGGCCGCGCAATATCAGGTCGACGAAATTTCGGTGGTCTGTGTGACCTATCATTTAAAAGATAGACTTCGCTCCTACCGGCTACTGGCTGAAGAGTTTGGTATGGCCTAGGGCTAACCTCTTGCCAGATTAACCGTCAGGACCACCTTCAACGACTACCCAACTGAGACAGCCCCCTTGAGTTTAATTACCTGGTCCTGGTTATTTTTAAGCGGTTACATCGCCATGATGATCGCTTTTGGTCTGATCGGTAACAGCAGGGTAAAGCACGCCGATGACTTTGCCACCGCCCGCCACAGTTATGGCCCCTGGTTCCTGGCGCTGGCGTTTTCGGCCACCACCGCCAGCGGCGCTACTTTTTTGGGCATTCCCGGGTTGGCCTATCAGGCAGGACTCTCCAGCCTCTGGCTGCTGATCGGATACCCGATTGGCACCTATATTGGCGTGCTGATCTGCATTAAATTAATCGCTAATGGCGGTGACCGGTTCGGCAGCCGCTCGATTCCTGAATACCTGGGTGACCGCTTTGACTCTGAGCCGTTACGACTACTGACGGCAGTATTCTCGCTACTGCTGCTCACCTATCTGGCCGGTCAACTACTGGCCGGACTGGTTATGTTTGAGCAGATGCTTGGCCTGAGTGCCCCCTGGGCGCTACTGATTACCTCGCTGGTTTTGTTAATGTACGTAGAGCTTGGTGGCGCCCATGCGGACATTCTCACCGATGGCGTCCAGGGCGGCTTGATGGTGGTGTTGGCATTGGGGCTTGCGGTACTTTTTTTTACTGGCTTTGGCGTTGAGGGTGGCCTGGCCGGTCTACTCAATAAACTCAAAGTCCTCGACCCCAACACGGTCACGGTTTTTAATCCCGACCACATGCTGTTTGCCTCTCTCTGGAGCGGTATCGCCATCATTATTGCTCATATTCCGCTGGGGTTAATGCCCCACCTGGGTAACAAAATATGGGCACTACGCTCACCCAAAGATCGTCAACGATTCTTAATCATCGCCTTCGTGCTGGCACTCATTTTGCCGGCCATGGCGTTGGGCGGCATTATGGCCAGGGGAATTCTGGGTGATCTGCTGCTGGCCGATGGCGGCAGCGCCAACCAGGCGTTACCACTATTGTTTAAAGAGATTTTTCCCACCTGGTTGGCCGCTTTTCTTGGGGTCGGCATTCTGGCTGCGGTGATGTCCACCGCCGATGGGCTGGTGATCTCCTCATCACAAATTTTTGCCAACGACATCTATCGGCGCACCATTGCACCGCGACTAAAAACTGAGCTTACCGAGCAGCAGCTGGACAAACAGGTACTGACCATTAGTCGCTGGGGCACCTTAGTGGTGCTGATCGTCGCCGCCGGGCTGGCGTGGATGTTTATGGATATGAATGTCACCCTGCTGATCTGGCTTGGGCTTGGCGGCATGATGGCCGGCTTGACCGGACCGCTGATTCTCGGCGCGCTCTGGAAAGGGGTGACCCGAACCGGCGCACTGGTTGGTTTTCTGGGCGGCGCGGGGCTGTTCGCGCTACTACGTAGCGGCCTTGTTAGTGACTTGCTAATAACCATGAATCCAACCCTGGCTGGAGCTGGGCAGTGGCTCACGACTCAGGTTCCCAATCCCTATAGCTGCACCGCACTCGCCATGATTGGGGGGGTGGTCATTACGGTGCTCAGTTCGCTGCTGACCAAACCATTACCCGAAGCGCACCTGCAAAAGGTTTTTAGCTAACCCTACAGTGATGCCTGTACACAGCGCAAAACCCCATAACTGTGTTCTTCGTCCCGTGCCTCAAACACCGGCTTAAGTCGACCTTTGTCCTCATCAAGCAGGGATTCGATCATCAGCACCACTTGATTAAATGCCTCCGGTTCCAGCGCGGTCACTTCTCGCGCAGTTAGCTAGCGCCCTACCTCCCCTAAAACAGCAAAAACTCATTGAGTTAGCAAGTTCCTCCGAACTCGTTAAAAAATTGGGGAACGAACAATTATCCAATAAATTTACTACGCCTATAAAGCTGTCCCCCGCCTCTCCCTTTACGAAATACCCGGCTATCTGTTGCTGATAACTAGCAGTAACATCCTTCTCCGCGTTAAATGTGGTTGGAACAAAAATAACACTATGGGAAAGTACCTCTTCACCTCTAATAGCTTCAAGAAATTCTAACCCATTCATACGTGGCATCTGAATATCAAAAAGAATTACATAACGGCTAGGGGCCTCCTTTTTACGTAACAACTCCAATACCCCTAGACCCTCTTAGGCCCGAATAGTCGAATTTCCTACCCGGATATTTTTGAAACTTCGTTGCACTGTCATCTTCGACCAATAACAACACAACTTCGCCGGATTGACTATTCATGGTTTTCTCCTGAATTTGCAGATATTTTATCCGTCCTATTGCGGCCACCTTTAGGAACGACTGAAAACGGAAATTTAATAATAAGAACAGTACCTTTTACAGCTGCTGGGTCAATAAAAAACATTCCATTATGATGCTCCACAATCCGCTTTACAATTGCCAGCCCCATACCACTACCTTCAACTTGATCCCTGGGTCTTAGTGTACGAAACATTTCTAGCGCCTTATCTTGTAACTCAACAGGGATACCCGGCCCATCATCCTGAACACGAATAACATGCATATTTGCGCTACTTTCATAACTGACCTCGATTTTTCCAGCTACTTGATCATGGTGTTTAACTGCATTAGAGATGAGATTTCTGAGTACAATCTCCAAAGGAATTCTAGGTATAATTAGTGAAACATCGGGCGCTACACAAGCAAAGCTATCTGGAACTCCCAATAAATCAAATATACCTTTAACCATCTCACGTAAATTAACTGTTTCAAATCCAGAGTCTAATTGATTAATACGAGAATAATCCAGTAAGTCTTGAAGCAGCTTTATCATTCTTTCAGTTCTTTGCTTCAATAATTTAAGATACTGCTTTGACTCTTCTGGAAGAACATCTATACAATCTTCTTCAATCCAGCCTACGAGCTGTTTTATTCCATTCAGCGGCGTTTTCAAATCGTGAGAAGCAACATACGAAAATTGTTCTAAATCTTGATTAGACTTTTCTAAACGTTTTGTCTTATTCCGCAGCTCTACCGTGACCTTGTCCGCATAATCCAGGGCCCTTCGGTTCACTTTTGTTAAAAAAATAAATAGCGCTAATAATAGAAAGTCAACAATGACCCCCCCTATCAGAATCAACCTAGGTTGGTTGCTGTAGGATGCATCTAAAAACCTAAAATTTGACTGGATATCAAATGACCAGACTCGTCCGTAAAATTCGATATCAACTAATTTTTTATGTAGCGAGCCACTCTCCTCATCATTTCCTTCAATTTCATTATCTTCATAGAGTAGTTCTCCAGAGTCACTTATTTTTATAGAAACATGCCTGTTCTGAGACGCCAATGTTCCCTGCATCAATTTGTACATGATAAATGGAGCATAAGTAACACCTACAACATTAGCTTGGCGCCCTTCCTCCGTGTCCGGAGTTATGCCCTTTTTATAAAAAGGCGCATAGAACAAGAATCCCGGGGTTTTTTTAGAGTCTTGAACAAGTGTGATTGGGCCAGTTAATTGTGCAGTGCCAGTATCCCGAGCTTTTTTAATTCCGGTGTAGCGATTCTTCTCAAACGCCATATCAAGACCGATTGCTTTTTTATTGAGGGCCGCAGGCTCAATATAAGTTATTGGCCAGTGTTCAGCCTCACTATGAACCGGATGCAAGTTATAGTTCGATCGCCATTGCCGCTCTTTAGAAAGGTAGGCATCAATTTCTGAAGGTTGAACATTGAATATTACGCCAATTCCATTTATTCCCGGGTAGGTTTTATCAATTTTTAAACTATTTGAATAAGCCAACCACTGTTTATAAGAAACTTCACCTTGATTGGAGTCGGCCAGTGCTACGCCGCCCCATAATGCGTTTTCATATAACCCCATACGCTCTCTAATAAGCGCCACTGCCTGATCTGCCTCCCGATTGAACTTAATCTCAACCTTTTGAGCTAATTGCTCAGTTGAAAAATACCAAGCGCCAAGCGTCAGCAGGGATGACAATCCAATCACAAACCAATGGATAAAATGCAGATTAGCTCCCTCTATCAATTTTTTCCGGGATTCTAGATTAGCTAATTCGTTTTTCGTTAATTCATTCATTATTACAACAACCTATCTAAATATAATTCGCAATAGACAAAAAACATTAACACCCAACACTACATCCATCTCATATTAATATAGGCAAATCGATTCAATCCAAAAGTCATTCTCGGTCGCTTTCTTTCCTGTTATGGACGGGATCTCA